>DAIDML010000069.1 GCA_027449005.1 Erysipelotrichaceae bacterium
TAATGCTACATCTTGGAATCAACTTAACCATGACTTCATGGAATTCATTTCCTTCTTAGCCACCATAAGAAAAGACTATCCAAAGATCACTTTAGCTCAAGCCTTTGATTTTGTGTTTGAAGATGGACTCTTAAAGTTACGCTTTAAACACGAACCCATTGAAGCATGGATTAACATCCAATCCAAACCATATTTCGTCAATGTGGATGATTTGATTACACAATCGTATGTGATCTCACTTCCTCCTTTAGGGATTGTAGTAACACAAGTATAAAAACAAAGAGGCAATGATGCCTCTTTTACTTCGCCACAACCACAATGGTGTGAGGATTAATGGTTAAACTTTGTACAGGAAGATGACCAATCAGTCCTGCTTCATTAGCTAAGAGTTGATAGTAGTCTTCCAACCGATGATACATGACATTCCCTGTTGGATTAAAGAAAATCTTAATATGCTCATACTCACCGTATGCCTTAACATCTTTAAACTCCATAAGTAAGATTGAATTTTGAAGGTCTGAGAACTTCACATGTTTATGGATTAGATCAGCACTGTTAAAACGTAGGGGTGCTAAGGATTTTCTTAGTTTAATCATGTCTTGGGTATATGTCACAATATCCATGTAACGATCCTTACGTTGCCAATCTAATTGATTGATCAAATCAGAAGAACGGTACGTGTTGTGTGCCCCATTCTTAGTTCTCGCAAACTCTTGACCACTGTGAAGGAATGGAATACCCAACGATAATAGAATCGATCCAATCAGCATTTTATGCTTTCGTATTCTCACTTCTTTAGAATCTTCTTTGCAACATTCCTTTAGTTTATCCCAAGATGTAGCATTATCATGACATTCCACATAGTTTATGGATTGAGTTGGGGAATTAAACAACTTTACAAAAGGAAAATCAAAGGTATTCCCTAATAAAGCCATCTTCATAGCTTCTTTATAATTCAGATCCCCCGCGATGTAGCCCTTGACTGACGCTTCATTCTCACTGGTCTTCCCTTTCACATGATCACGATAGAAATCATTGAAATGACCAATTTCAGGCATTTGGTGTTGATTAAACATGGAGGCTTTTAAACTATCATCCAACATGGTAGGCATGTTCCACCCTTCACCATACACCAAAATATCAGGTTTGATGGCTTTGAGTGTCTTCTCCAATTGATTCATGGTTTCCACATCCAAGATGCCCATTAAATCAAATCTAAACCCATCCACCCCATAGTTTTTTGTCCACATACTGACCGAATCAATAATGAACTTACGAGCCATGTGACGGTTGGAATCAAAGTCATTACCACAGAAAGATCCATTGGAGATGGCTCCATTGTCCCCTCGTCTAAAGTAATAATAAGGCACCATCTTTTCAAAAGAGGATTCATCCATATCAAAGACATGGTTATACACCACATCCATGACCACTCTCATGCCATCTTGGTGAAGTTGTGACACCAGTTGTTTGAACTCAACGATGCGTGCACAAGGCACATCAGGATGGGTGGAATAACTGCCTTCAGGCACATTGTATTGATGAGGATCATATCCCCAGTTATAGAATGTCTTGACATTCTTCTCATCCACAGTACAGAAATCATAGATTGGTAACAATTGAACATGGGTTACCCCTAACGTCTTAAGATAATCATATCCTGTTAATGTCCCAGCATCCGTAGTGGTTTTCGGAGTGATGAATCCTTTAAAGGTCCCAGGATATGGATTATTTCCTGCAGGATCCATGGTGAAGTCTCTTATAGAAGCTTCATACAGTATCGCATCTGTTTTTTGATTCAATTCAGGAAGTTTATCTTCATGAAGATCCACATAACAAGTTTGATGATCAATGACCACACTCACTTCACGATTGGCTTTAGACGATTGCCCATAAGGATCAATGGTTTCAATCCAACGCCCATTACGATACACCAAATAGGTGTATTCCGCTAAATGAAGATTGTCTTCAACTTCAAAAGAATAGATTCCCTTGTCTTGTTTGATACAGTTAAACGTTCCTTCCAATAAAGGATGTTTTACATTGATTTTCACTTCCCAAGCAGTGGGTGCCCAACATTTAAAAATGGTTTTAGATTCGCTGACACTAACCCCTAAATCATGTCCATCATAAGCATACATTTGATCAAAAGCATCTTTCTTAACCACAAGCCCAATCTGAAGGGGTGTGGCTAAACTGTGTTCTTCCACCACCTCAATGCGTTCACCAATAGGAATGGAGGTATGATGGGTTAAAACATATTTCGCATAATCATGGGAGGTGCTTTCCACGGTTTTAATGGTCAGTTTCTGAAGCTGTCCAGAAGCATCTTTTAAATAGAAAAGATCGCTTTTCCCTTGATAGTATTGTTTGGATAAATAGATTGTGATGAGATTGTAATCATCTAAATGAGCTTCAAAACGTTTAACTTTTCTCATAAGGTTCACCTGCGTGATTAATCATACCATAAAAACATGGGATTTGTGTTGCGCAAACTACACCAAAACCATAAGAAAACCTTGTCTTTCGACAAGGTCTCTTCTTAATGAATGGGTTTAATCTTCCAGATTTCATTAGCGTATTGTTCAATGGTACGATCAGAGGAGAAGAACCCACTTTTCGCAATGTTCACTAAACACATTTCAGCCCAGTATTTTTGATCCAAATAACGTTTCTCAACTTCAAGTTGAGCTAAGCGATAGGCTTCAAAGTCAGCCGCTAATAAGTACTCATCATTGCGGTACATGACCTCATCATAGATGGCTCTGAATTCATCAGTTGAATCACTCCAAAAGTTAGTGAGTAAACTTTCCATGACTGCTTTTAAACGAGGTTGTTTATTCACTTCTTCAAAGGCGTTATAACCACCTTTTTTCAGTTCATTCACTTCTTCCACACTTAATCCAAAGATCACTGTGTAATCACGACCCACAAGTTCATCAATTTCCACGTTAGCGCCATCAAGTGTTCCTAATGTTAGTGCTCCATTCATCATGAATTTCATGTTTCCGGTTCCTGAAGCTTCTTTCCCTGCCGTAGAGATTTGCTCAGACACATCCGCTCCATTCATGAGGTACTCAGCCACAGAAACGTTGTAGTTTGGAATGAAGACGACTTTGAAGAATTGGCTGTATTTAGGGTTGTTGTTGACTTTATCCGCTACCGCATGAATTAAACGAATGACTTTCTTCGCAAAGTAGTATCCAGGAGCTGCTTTAGCCGCAAAGATATACGTACGAGGATGCATGGTAAACTCTGGATTGGAATCAATCTCAAACACCAAGTTCATGATGTTCAACACATTGAGTAATTGACGCTTGTAGGCATGAAGACGTTTGGCCTGAACATCAAAGATGGAAGTAGGATCAACATCCACCCGTGTCCACTCTTTAAGTTTAGCCGCTAAGATGGCTTTACGTTCTTGTTTAATCTTAAGGAATTTCTTTTGAACTGTCGCTTTCTTCGCATAAGGAAGCAACTCTTCTAGTTTGCTTGGTTCATACACATACTTATCTCCAATTAAATCCGTGATAAGTTCATGAAGTTGAGGGTTAGTGTAGGTTAACCAACGACGATGGGTAATCCCATTGGTTTTGTTGTTGAATTTAGATGGATAAACCTCATAGAATTCCTTCATAACATCACTCTTAAGAATTTCAGTGTGCAAGCGTGCTACCCCATTGACGGAGAATGAAGCCACTACACCTAAGTGAGCCATATGAATTTGACCATCTTTGATGATCGCCAATTGATACACCAAGCCATCGTTGTTAGGACGAAGTTGTCTTAACTCGTGAATGAAGCGATTGTTGATTTCTTCAATGATCATGTAGATGCGTGGTAGCAGTTGTTGAACAAAGTTCACTGGCCATTTCTCTAACGCTTCCGCTAACACGGTATGATTGGTGTACGCTACGGTCTTAGAGGTAATATCCCAAGCTTCTTCCCATGAATACGCAAACTGATCCATCAGAATTCTCATGAGCTCAGGAATCACTAAAATAGGGTGAGTATCATTCATTTGAATCGCAATCTTTTCATGGAAATTGGAAAGATCAGGATACACACGTAAATGGGCCTTCACTAACGATTGAAGTCCTGCAGACACAAAGAAATATTGTTGTTTAAGACGTAAGTAGCGTCCATGTTCAGTGGAATCATCAGGATAGACGTTTTGAGTGATTTCATTGACTTCGTTAATGTAAACACGGAAGTCTTTGTGTTTAGGTAAGATATCACTTGCTTCAGCACCCCATAAACGTAAGGTATTCGTGGTTTGAGTGTCTTTTCCTACCACTGGCATATCATAAGGAATCGCACGCACATGTTCAGCATCCACATGATCAAAGATCACACGACCTTTTTCATCTTTACGCATTTCCACACGTCCCCAAAACTTAACATCAACGCCATGTTTAGGTTTACGAATTTCCCACACATTACCCAACTTCATCCATTGATCAGGAACTTCAACTTGAGCACCATTCACAATGAGTTGTTTGAATAATCCATATTCATATCGTAGACATACTCCATGTCCTGGCAAAGCCATCGAGGCCAGTGAATCCAAGAAGCACGCAGCTAAGCGTCCTAATCCACCATTGCCTAAGCCCGCATCAGACTCAAGTAGTTCAAGTTCATGTAAATCAATTCCTAGATCATTAAGGCCTTCCTTGACAGTGGAATAGATACCTAGGTTTTGTAAGTTGTTGGTCATTAATCTTCCAATGAGAAATTCCATTGAAAAATAGTACATTTGTTTGTCGCCTTTTTTCGCGATTTCTTCTTTGTTGCCCTTCCAATGAATGGAAGCATAATCACGAACCATGTCACCAAGGATCATGTAGCGTTCACTCACATGAGATTGTTCTAAAGAGCGTCCATATTTTTCTTCAACGCGCTTAACAAAGTCACGCTTAAAATCGGTTTTGTTTTGAAACATAATTTCCTCCTCTTAACCTTTGCTATCATACCAAAATATCGCTTATGTGACAAATGTTAATGTTATTTCTTGAATTCAAAGTAGATTGCCGCAAAAGGTGCAATTCGAATATGAATGGAATGTGGCATGTGATGTGCAGGGGTATCACTGCTCATCACTGGAGTGAAGTTACACATGTTGCAGCCATCATAAATGTCTTTTTCTGAGTTAATGAGTTCTATGTATTGACCATGATAAGGAACCCCTAAATCATAGTGATCATAAGCTTGTGGGGTCATGTTAAGCACCACTACAATCGCACTGACTTCATCTTCACGAATAAAGGAATAGATGGATTGTTGCGCATTGTCCGCATCAATCCACTTGAATCCTTTCGGATCATAATCATGGCGATACAAGGCAGAATGATGAAGCAAAACTTTATTCAAGTCATTAAAGAAACGATTGAATGAATAATGACGAGAATACTGCAGTAAATGCCAATCCAATTCTTTGTTTTCATCCCACTCTCTAAAATGAGCCAACTCATTGCCCATGAAGTTGAGCTTCTTCCCAGGGTGAGCCATCATGTAACCATAAAGATTCTTCACCTGAGCAAACTTCTGTTCATAATTTCCCCACATCTTATTGATGATGGTGCCTTTACCATGCACCACTTCATCATGAGAAAGGGGCATTAAGAAGCGTTCTGAATAAAAATATGCCATGGAGAACGTGAGTTGATGGTGATGATACTGACGATAGATTGGATCGAGTCCATAATACTTTAAGGTGTCATTCATCCACCCTAAATCCCACTTATAGTCAAATCCTAACCCATGATACAAGGTTGGAGTGGTCACACCAGGGAAGTCTGAAGAATCTTCCGCAATCAACATCACTTGTGGAAAACGTTCATGAAGCAAGTAATTCATGCGTTTAATGAACGCCAGTGCCCCTTCATTGGCCCCACGTTGTTTGTTACCTTCCCAAAACAGAAGGTTCGCAATCGCATCAAAACGAATACCATCAATATGATAGGTTTCACACCAAAAGGAAACCGCAGAAAGGAGAAAACTACGTACATCATCTTTCCACACATCAAACATCATGGTTCCCCATTGGGAATAAGCATCTTCAGGTTTAGGATATTCATAAAGCGGTGTTCCATCAAATTGGATTAAACCAAAAGCATCACGAACAAAGTGAGCAGGAACAAAATCCATGATGACACCAATATCATTCAAATGAAGTTCATTGATTAAAGACATCAGTTGTTTAGGTGAACCATAACGTGATGTAGCTGAGAAGTATCCTGTAGCCTGATACCCCCAAGAACCATCAAATGGATGCTCATTCAGTGGCATCAATTCCACATGCGTGTATCCACCTTGTTTGAGATAAGGAATCAAATCATTGGCTATCTCTTCGTAGTTCATCCAATCATAGCCATACTTTTTACGCCATGAACCAATATGCACTTCATAGATGTTGAGTGGTTTATCAAAGTTCTTTTCTCTTCGTGCCATCCATGTGATATCCCCCCAAGAAAAATCTTTAAGGTTAACCACAAGATTACCCCATTTAGGTCTCATTTCAGTATGAAAAGCATAAGGATCTGCTTTTTCTACCCAATGCCCATAAATGGTTTGAATGTTAAGTTTATAAAGATCCCATTCGACGATGTTAGGCACAAACAAAGACCATACACCACGATCATCAATCTTTTCACAGTAATGTTTTCCACCATTCCAATGATTGAAGTTACCTAAGATTTGAACGGCACGTGCACTAGGAGCATACACCGTGAAACGTACCCCACTGATGCCCTCATATGCAAAATGCGCACCAAAAACCTTATGTGCATCCAAACAATGTCCTGAGAAGAAACTATCGAGTATTGAACTTTTATTCATATATGCCTCCTGGTTCATTCATTAAAAAACACAAGGAAAAACCTTGTGTTATGACACAACTGATGCCATGGATGATTGTAGTTGTTCAAACAGTTGTTCTGCATCAAGTTGGTTTTCTCCCTTAACACAGTAATAGAATTTACATTTTGGTTCTGTTCCAGAAGGACGAACCGCCACCCACGATCCATTGTCTAAGAAATACTTTAAGACATCCGCATTCACAAATCCCACAAGTGGTGATGTCACCCCATCTTTGATTTCAGTTAAACTAAGGTAGTCTTGAGATTTAATCACCTTAAGTGGTCCAATATGGGTTAATGGTTGTGCTCTTAACCCTTGCATAATGCCTTTGATTTGTGCACTGCCTTCAAGTCCTTTTAACGTTAAAGAAACTTGGGTGTCATGATAGTAACCATGACGTTGAGTGAGTTCATTCAGCACATCCACTAAGGTTTTATGGTGTGTGGCATAATAAGCAGCAGCTTCAGCTAAGATTAAACAGGCTTGGACTGCATCCTTATCCCTCACAAAAGGTTCAATCAGATAACCATAACTTTCTTCAAATCCTAACACAAAATGTTTTTCTTTGGTTTTGGTGTATTCTTCAATCTTTTCCCCAATGAACTTGAATCCAGTTAACGTCTTTTCTACTTCAACCCCATAATGTTCCGCTACCATTTGAGGTAAATCAGATGTCACGATGGTGTTAAAGATAACACTTTTTTCTTTAAGAAGATGTTTCTCTTTTAAGGTACTTAAGAGATATTCGATGATTACTGCTCCAGTTTGATTACCACTAAGGAGTTGGTATTCTCCCTTATGTTTCACCACAACCCCCATGCGATCCGCATCAGGGTCTGTGCACAATAAGAGATGAGCATCCTGTTCTTTCCCTACTTCAATCGCTCGCTCATACGCAATCGCTTCTTCAGGATTAGGAGATTTGGTGTTGGAGAAGGCAGGGTCATGAATGATTTGATCTTCCACATTGATGATCGTATATCCACTGTTTTCTAATACTTCAGGGACTACTGGAAATCCTGCACCATGCACTGAAGTAAAGACGATTTTTATGTCTTTATTGACTTCAGGTCTTAAAGCAATGTCCATTACTTTTTTAATATACAATTTATCAATGGTTTCATCCACTTTTCGAATCAGTGGACTAAGATAATGATGATCAGCCACCACAATGGCGAGTTCATCTTGGATATTTCCAATGGCTTTAATGACCCTATCAATGTCTTTAGGAACAAGCTGACATCCCGTGTAATCATACACTTTAAACCCGTTGTATTCTTTAGGGTTATGAGATGCGGTGATCATGATCCCCCCAGCACAATGAAGTTCACGCACGGTAAAGGATAATTGTGGCGTGCTTCGTAAGGAGTCATACACATAGGATGTGATGCCATAAATGGCCAATGTGGCCGCCGCTTCATAGGCAAACTCTTTAGACATATAGCGATTATCATACGCGATGGCCACCCCTTGAAGATGCTCATGTGTGGATTGAATGTGTTTAATGTAGGTGACAAATCCTACGGTTGCTTTGCGAATGGTGACTAAGTTAAGTCGATTCGGCCCTGGCCCTAATAATCCTCTCATTCCCGCTGTTCCAAATTCCACATCCGCACCAAAACACTCTTCAATCTCTTGAGGGGTTAAATGGAGAAGCTGGGATTGAGTATGAGAATCTAAAACCGCATGTGTTTTCCATGCTTCATAGCGATTGTTCATGTCCGTTTCCACCTTTGTTTTTTGAAAAAAAAGAAGATGAGACATCTTCAATTTTATGCACGCTTATTGGATGACGTTTTGAGTACGTAAAACATCAACGATTGTAGCGAGTGCATGATCTTCATCATCACCATCGCAAGTAATCGTGATTTCAGATTGAGTTGGAATGCCTAATGACATCACACCCATGATTGATTTCATGTTCACTGAACGACCTTTAAAAGCGACTTTAACTTCACATTTGAACTTGCTTGCTGCGTTAACGGCAACAGTGGCAGGTCTAGCGTGAAGCCCTACTGGATCAACAACGAGTACTACAGCTTCTTTCATGTCTCTACCTCCGACTTGTAATTTCATTTTACTCGATTCTTTCACATAATACAAGGAACACTTCTTGCATCGAAGTGGAATTAAGGTTTTATCTATTCCCCTTTATTTTACTTATGATATACTACGAGAAAGGAGACAGTTTTATGCCACTAAGAAAATACTCGCTTTTCATTGGTTTATTGGTGATGGTCAGTACCATAGCACTGATGAGTCATGGGATATTCAACCTATCTCAGCGTGCTTTTGAATGGAATTTAATGTACTCATACATTCTACTTGGACTCATCCACGGGGTCATCGCATTGGGTTTTGCTTATTTTAAAAAGGCCATTGGTTTAGTCATTTATTTCCTGGGTTATGTTGGTGGGTTCATCGTTCTATTGGACGCATTAGCTAAACCCAATGAAGGTTTCTTACAACTTGCCGCATTGTTTTCTGCATTCATCATCATGATTATTGCGGTCTTTGCGGGAATCATTGTGGAACTCTTTATCGCATTAGCTAAAAAGAAAAAGAAAAAACCAGAAGACCCTCATTTATCATAAGGAATATTCTGGTAAAGGGTATAAGAGCGATAGATTTGTTCAATGAGTAAGGCTCGTACCATTTGATGAGGAAAGGTCATACGAGACATGGAGAAGCGTATGTTAGCCCGCTGTCTCACCACTTGATTATAGCCATGAGATCCTCCAATCACAAACACACAATGTTTGCCTTGATTAAAACTTGCTTCAATGGCTTTATGAAAATCTTGCGTTGACCCTAAAGTACCATGGATATCCAGTGCTATCACTACATCCGTCGGTTGTATTTGTGCTAAAATCATTTGACTTTCATCATCCACCATCATTGGTGGATGATTTTTATGTTTAGATTCTTTAAGTTCAATGATTGCTAATTGGTAAGGTGTACGTAGTCGCTTTAAATACTCATCAATCATGGCTTGAGTAAACTTCTCTTTGATGGTTCCAACACAAACAATCTTAATCATATTTCCCCCCTATGGTGACTTCAAACTGTTTTGCACACTGTAATTTGATGTGAGGATAATCTTCAAACCAAGCTTCATGATGAGCTCTTAATGCTAAAGATAAGGTATTCGCATCCTCAGAAATATGTGCAAGCATGACTTCATGTGTTTGAGGTCCTATTAAAGACTTCATGATTCGAGCAGAATCCTCATTGGATAAATGCCCACTATCGGACAACGTTCTCACCTTAACAAGGTGTGGGCGTGATGATGCCATAAGTAAAGCTGGTTCATAGTTACTCTCAAAGTAGTAGAAGTGCGCATTATGAAGTAAAGCTATATCATCATTTCTTAAATATCCTGTATCGGTAACACAGACGATTTTACATAACTGAGTATGTATAATGTACCCAACATTAGGGATATCATGTGAAAGTGAAAATGGTGTAATAATGCATTCATTAACATCAATACGATCATTCAATGATATTTGTGTTGTATTGACTCCTTGAATGGGTTGATGGGAATATATCGGTTTATGGGCAAAAGTTTTAATTTGTTGGATGTGATCACTGTGAGCATGGGTAATGAAACATGCATCAATGGAATCAAGGGTTATCCCATGATTCATTAAAGCTTCCATTAAGTAACGTTTAGGACCCCCACAATCAATTAAGAGCGTGGTGTCTTTGGTTTGTATGATGGAGGCGTTCCCTTTAGATCCACTCATGAGTGAGATGAATTTAAAATCTAACATCGAACTTTGGAACATGGATTAATGACTTTACCTCCATACGTAATCGCAAAATGAACGTGAGGTCCCGTGGTACGCCCTGTCATACCTATCTTTCCAATCCGTTCTCCTTTTTCCACGGCTACTCCTGGTGGGAAATACGCCATGGCATCTAAATGTGCATAATAGGTTGTGTATCCATTGTTGTGATTAATGCGAATCCAATATCCTGATCGAATTGGATCATACCCACGGGATTGAACCACACCACGATCAGCAGCATAAATATAACCGTATCTCATATAACGATCGACTAGATCGATGGCTTGATGCCCTGAGTAGCAATACCAACCACAGCTAATTCGGAAGTTATCCACTGGCATTCTAAAGTTACCACTACCAATACCGGGTATGACACGTGTTCCATATAACACCACTTCTCTGACAGGTTCTTTGGTCACACTGGATTTCAATTCTTGTCCACCCATTAAAACACCATTCACATACGTTTCAAGATACAAGACATCCTTAGTCCCAGTTCTTTCTTGCGTTGAGACACGCGTCATTCCTTCTCGCATATTAGGGTCAGGAAGAAACATGGTGCTTTGAGGATACACAATTTCTTCTGCTCTTCGCTCTTTGATCACGACCACTTTAATGGGTGAATTAAAATAGGTCACATTCAGTTTCATGCCGGGTTCTAAAATTTGGTTGTAAGACTTAATTTTGTCCGCATTGATGGACATCACTTGTTGTGGAGTTAATCCATTAAAGTAAGCCACCGCTTCAACGGTATCAAAAGGTTGAACTTCGTAGGTTTTAATTTCTGTACCATATCCATAACTGAAGAAATACACAATTTCATTCACATTTTTAAGAATGTCTTGAGCTTTAGCACGACCTTTTGAAATCTCAACGGTTTCTGAAACGATTAAGTTAAGATCACGATAACCATAAGTGGATAATTCTGGTGCTTCTTCTTTCTTAATGATTCGATCATAGGATTCTTTAGTGATGAAGTTAAGCAAGTATTGTTCACGTGCTGCTTCAAAGTCTTCAATCTTATTGACGTAGATGGTATACCCACTGGAAAAATCAATGCGAGTAACCTCAATGGAATAAAGTTCATTGGCTTCAATGAAACTAACGATGTCTGAATCGATGTTGGTTAACTTATACTGAATGAGATCATTGACCAACACCACTTCTTCACTTAAAAGTAGCTGTGATTGAGGGAAATCTTGGGCATAGATTAAATCATAGGTGTTGGATAGTAACTCATCAATTCCTGATGTGTCCTCCATGATACCCACTAATTTATCACGATAATAGACTTTTGTGACTGGTATTGGATTAGCTAAGCGGTTTTCAATCGATTGTGTAATCAAAGCACCAGAAAGCTCCACTTGAGTTAAGTGGAAATCTTGGTGTGGGATGATTCTGACACCGGATATCGTAAAGGTCAACACGAGTGAGAGTGTTGCCATTATCACAATGGTAGCCACCTTCTTGAGCATCTTCTTCTCCTATTCTTCTAGAACTAAATTATAGAAAGCGTTAATGTTTCGGCTGAACGCCAATTTAATTCTTCTTGTGGGTCCATTACGATGCTTCGCAATGTCCACTTCAACTTCCTCTTGTGCTTGTTCAACATCATTTTTTTGGTAGTATTCATCACGATACAAGAACATGACTAAGTCAGCATCTTGTTCAAGAGCCCCAGACTCACGTAAATCCGACAACATTGGTCGCTTATCTTCACGACGTTCCACTAACCGAGACAGCTGAGACAAGGCAATCACTGGAATTCTCATTTCACGAGCAAGTCCTTTAAGGGCACGTGAGATTTCGGAGACTTCTTGTTGGCGATTTTCGCTGTTCTTGGATGAGGAAGCATTAATAAGTTGGATATAATCAATGACAACCATGCCAAGCCCTTGTTCGGCTTTTAGTTTTCGACATTTTGAGAAGATTTCAGAAACCTTCATCCCAGGAGTATCATCAATGTAAATAGGCAACTGACGCAAGTCATTGGCAGCTTCATTAAGTTTATTCCACTCTGCGTTGTTGAGATAGCCTGATCTTAATTGGTTACCAGGAATAGCGGCATTCGCTGACAACATACGCATAATAAGTTGTTCCGCTGGCATTTCTAGTGAAAAGATTGCCACAGGTTGATCGTTATGTCGAGCCACTTGTAGTCCTAGGTTTAACGCAAAGGCAGTTTTACCCATGGAAGGACGAGCAGCCAGGATAATTAAATCTCCTTTTTGAAGACCATTAGTGACATTATCCAATGCTTTATAGGAAGTCTTCATCCCTGTGATGTTGGTTTTATTGGAAGACATACGAGAGATGGTTTCCATCACCTCATTAATGACTTCTTTAGGATTTCTAAAATCAGTCGCACGACGATTACGTGTCACTTGCATGATGAGCTTTTCGGCTGAGTCCAACACTTCATCCAATTCTTCTTCTTGGTTAAATCCACGAGAAGCAATGCTTTCCGCAGTGAGAATTAAAGAGCGAAGCATGGCTTTATCAAGGATGATCTGTGCATAGTATTTAATGTTTGCACTTGAGGTGGATCCTTCAAGTAAGGATGTGATGGTTTCAACTCCACCAATTCGTCCCAACATCCCCATGTCATCTAAACGAGAAAGCAAAGTAGTCGCATCCACATTCTTACCCGACAACACCACTTGATTCATCGCATTAAAAATAATGCCATGGGTTTCTAGAAAAAATGAATCATGCATTAATCCTAGTTCATTGACGGTTTTAAGTGATTGTGGGTAAACAAGCAGAGAACCTAATAATGCCTTCTCTGCATCCAGGTTATGTGGAAGCGTTTGATTCATATTACTCCTCTTTCACTGCACAATTGATGGTGACAGTCACATCTTTATGAAGTTCAATCTTAACCTTATGCATACCTAAGGAAGCAAGTGGATCACTTAAGATTTTACGTTTATCAAGTTTAAATCCAGCTTGTTCAAGGGCTTCTCCAATTTGCTTAGTGGAAATTGAGCCAAACGTCTTTCCTTCTTTGCCTGCTTTTAAACTGAAGGATAAAGTGATGTTTTCCATTTTCTTCTTAAGTTCAACGGCTTCAGCTTTAATGGCTTCTAAACGGGCTTTTTCTTGGTTTTGATTTTCTTTTAAATCGTCTAACGATTTTGTGCTGGCAATCACAGCTAAGTTTTGACGAAACAAGAAATTTCGTGCGTATCCATCAGAAACTTCCACAATTTGGTCTTTCTTCCCAACATTCTTCACATCTTTAAGTAAGATGACTTTCATGTATTTCCTCCTGTTTCAATGTAGTGTTGAATCCCTTCAACACACTGCTTCTTCATCTCTTCAACACTGATTTGATCTTTCACAACGGCAGCAGCGGTGAAGTGTCCACCACCACCCATTTTTTCTAATATGTATTGAACATTAAACTTACCCCGTGAACGTGCTGATATCGCCACTTGATGTTCACTGACACGCGCAATCACAAAGCTTGCCTCGATATCAGAAACACCTAACAAACGATCTGCCACCATCGACATTAATGGTCGAGGTAAGATCTCATCATTATAAGGCACAATGACAACCCCATAATCCAAGTATTGGGCATGGTGAAGTACTTTAGTTTTAAGCTCAAATTCATCGTATGATTCTTTAAGAAATGCATCCGCATCACCTGGTTCTGCACCCAATGATCGTAAATAAGCTGCAGCTTCATACGTACGTGAACTGGTTTTTAATCTAAAGCGATTGGTGTCCACCATCATTCCCGTTAGCATGATTGTGGTTTCAATTGGAGAAAGAAAATTTCGAACGCCCATGTATTGCATAAGTTCACTGATCAGTTCCACAACACTGGATGACCATGACTCAATGTAGACTAACGTAGGATCAAAGGTGAAGTCTTTTCCACGACGATGATGATCGATGACACAAATGTGTTTCGCTTTATGAAGGAGTTGCTCCCCGTTGGAATGTTCTGCCAAGTGATGGTCCATCATGATGACTAAGGTTTGATCCTGTAAAGATGCGATTGCGGCTGTTTCACTGACAAAAGTATGACGCGATTGAAGGTGTTCTTGATGAAGATCAAAAGCATTCTTCATCATGGTTTCAATCCCACCCGACACCACCACACTGGATGGTTTATGATGGGCACTGCAAATACGCGACATCGCTAAAGCTGAACCCATGCAGTCAAAATCCATTTCCTTATGACCCACAATGATCACATTGGATGATTTCACAATCAATTCTTTAAGGGATTGAGCCATCACACGTACTTTAACTTTATTACGGCGCTCATTGGCCACCACGGTTCCACCATAGTACTGTGTTTGCTTACCAACTTGTTTTATCGCAACTTGATCTCCCCCACGGTTTTGCGCAAGTTCTAAAGCTTGGTTGGCTAACTCTTCCAGTTCATTAAAATCATTGGTGCCTTTCGCAAAAGCCATGGAAAGTGAAATCGCTAAATCAAGTTTAGTCGCTCCTTCACGAATATGATTTAATATTTCAAAACGCTCTTCAAGAATGATTTTGAATATCTTTTCATTAAGCACCACAAGGAAACGGTCAGCTTTCACACGACGTAAAAACATTCCTTTTTTCTTTGCCCACTCAATGACGGGTTGACGAATGGAAGCATCAATGTTGGCGATGGTATGTTCCTCTTGGTATTGGGTTGATTCTTCATAGTTATCAAAATGAATGTATCCAATAACCACCGCATTATCATTCAACGCTTTTTGAATTTTTTGTAAATCACTCACATCTTTAAAGAAAAGTGTGTTATTGAGACGATGAACATCATAGGTGACCTCATCCAGTTCAATGGTTAAGTTCTTGACTTCTCCACTGATGATTTGACCAATCTGTGGATGAATGCTGGTCACTCTTTGTCCAATCCAATCATAGTTAAACTCATCAAAGAATTCACTGGTATAGTCAACGACGTATTGCTTATCAAAAGATAAGAAACCCACTCGTCCAATATCAAGCGCTGATTTAATGTTAGAGCCAACCACACGTGTGAGTTGAAGGATTCTTTCCTTCATTCCATGAGATAAGACCACAATTAAAGCAACAATAATGATGAAGTTGGCAATACCAATGATAGAAAGAATCAACCATAACCATTGTTCAAAGAAGAACAGTACAAAAAGAGAAACAATGAATTCTCCTGTTAAAAAATAAACGAGTTGAAGTTTTAATTCTTCAAGTCTTTCTATCATGGTTTACTCCTAACCATCGTTGCCTTAAATGAACAAAACTGTCCAATAAACCAACAATTAACATGATATCTAACCAAATGGATGGAATCAGTAACAACAATAAAACTAAGATTAAATAGAAGTATTTAATCTTATACGTTCTTTTTAGTATTATAACAAAATTCAAGGCATTATACACTATGAGCATGACACCACTGACATACAATGCAATAGCAGGTATAAGAAAGTTTTCCGAATTGGTTGCGACTAAATAGGGATATGGGATAAGACAAAGTAGGGCAATGGCTGCAGCCCATTGTGGGAGTTGAAAACGTTGAGTGCTTTTGGGTGGTAACTCCATGATTTTAAAGCGTGTCACTAAAATAAGGGCGAGTAAATACACAAACCACCCTTCCGTAATGACCACCAAAACATAACTGGCTATCATGGAAATAAGCGCAACACGTGCAATATCTAGTCCTGCTGGAATGTTCACTCCTGATGAAGACAGTATAGAATTGACTTGAGATAAAATGAGTTGATATTCTCCTATCAAATCATACCCAAACAAGTTGGCAAACAACCCTACACTAAAGAGTGTCACCAACAACATGCTTCCCATAGAACTAATGAAGAGTTGTTGACGCGTCCACTTTAAATGAAGTCCTATTCCAAAAAGGGTGCCATGAAGAAAGTAAAACATGAAATACAACGCACTTGGTAAAGGAACAATCAAAAAGGACAAGATGACAGTGGAGAAAAACACGACCCATGCTTGAGAGGGTTTAAATCGAGCTCCATACATCACCAAAGGAAGTGGGATCAACCACGCAATAAAAACATCCAGAACAGTTGAGAACTGGCGTGCAATGATTAATAAAACGGCAGATAATGCAATGGTGAGTGCCCCTTGGGTAATGGATCTTGTGTTCATGTTGATTCCTTTAAAAAGACTCCGCATAGCGGAGTCTTACTGAATGTTTAGTCGGCTACGTATGGAATTAAAGCCATTTGACGAGCGCGCTTGATTGCGGTCGCAAGCATACGTTGGTATTTCGCATTTGTCCCTGTCACACGTCTAGGGATAATTTTACCATTAGCTGAAATAAAACGTTTTAATAATTCAACGTCTTTATAGTCAATAACAGTAATGTTGTTTTTAGTGAAATAACAAACTTTTTTGCGAGCAACACGTTGTTTTTTGAATGCCATGTTTCTCTCCTTTCAGATGACTAGAACGGTAAGTCATCACTTGAAATATCTAATAATGGTCCATCTGAATCATCACTTGATGCGAAGTCCGCATAAGGATCGGATACAGTGTAATTGCTGGATGATTGAGAATAAGGATTGGAATATGAAGCTTGTTGAGTTGGTTGTGAAGTGGAAGATGAGCGTGAATCTAGGAAGTTAAAGTTTTCCACTAAGACTTCTTGTACATA
Organism: Erysipelotrichaceae bacterium; assembly: GCA_027449005.1. Classification (GTDB taxonomy): domain Bacteria; phylum Bacillota_I; class Bacilli_A; order Erysipelotrichales; family Erysipelotrichaceae; genus UBA6182. Next base: position 17,284 of record DAIDML010000069.1, read on the forward strand.
CACTTTCTTTCCATCACGATCATCATAGCTACGAGAGACGTTACGTCCTTCAACTTGAATGAGTGATCCCTTCTTCATATACTGAGCAATAATGTCTGCTCCTTTTTCCCATACCGTACAACTGATGTAGTCAACTTGCTCATTACCACCGTATTTACGACTACTTGCGAGCGTAAAACTCAAGACGGACTTTCCGTTTTGGGTTTTTCTTAATTCAGGATCGCGGGTAAATCGACCGATGATGATTGCTTTATTGAGCATGGTTGTCTCCTTATTTGTCTTCTAAGTTAACGATTAAGAAACGGACTAAGTTCGCATTGATACGATTTAAACGATCAAGTTCTTTTACCGTGTCTTGGTCTGCTTCGAAGTTCATTAATACATAGTAACCTTTTGTCATATGATTGATTTCATATGCAAATTCACGTACGCCCCACTCAGTGACCTCACTCACAACACCTTTACCTGCGGTAACAATGTTCTTCATGTTTTCAATGACGTCTTGGCGTGCGGCTTCTTCAACAGAAGCGTTAATAATGTACAGAATTTCATACTTGCGCATGTGTACACCTCCTTTTGGTCTATTGGCCTTTTCAGGCAAGGAGTAAATAGTTCATATCTACTCGTTGTATTAGAATAACAGAAAAGGAGTTAAAAGTAAAGAAGAGAAGGGATTAAATCAAAGGAATGATGTCACTCTTTTAGCGATATGATATAATGCTTTGCGAGGTGACATTATGCATAAAGCCGTTGTTCTTGGATCCAATTATTATATCGCCCTTTCTGTCTTTCGCTCACTTAAAGCTTTTGGTGTGCCTACGGTCGCTGCTGACTATGATATCACCTCATGTTATGCTCATGTATCCAAGGGTTGTGATGAGTGGGTGTATGTTCGAGATTATAAATTGGATGAGGAAGGATTCATTGATGATTTAGTGAGTTACGCCTCTAAACAGATGTTAAGACCTGTTCTTTTCCCTTGTGCTGATCCTTATGTGGAACTCATTGATCGTCATTACAGTCGTTTATCTCAAGTGTTTTTACTCACCTATCGTACTCCTGGACTTGCTACGCAAGTCTTGGATAAAAGCAGTGTTGATTTGGTGTGTGTGGGGTCAATGAATGAGCGTATGCAAGAACAGATGATTTTATGGCTTACTCCATTTAAAGAAGCATTGACTCAACGTATCCAACATGATCAAGGTATGCTTTGGTTTGGTAACAGTTGTGAGATATTAGGACATAAAATCATCCATTCAAATAAAGAAACATTAGGACTTAATCTGTATTCATTTGTGGTGAATCAAGAAAGCATTAAACGCTACAATGCATTGGTCGGTATTGAAACGAAATATGGGTTAATTCTAGGTCATAAAAGCACGTTCTCCTTATTCACCAAAACAGAGGACACACCTAGTTTTGGCAAGGTTGTGCATGGCTTTGGACATCATCTAAGTGATCCAATGGAAGGCATTCATGATCATCACATGATTGCTTGTTCACTGCTTGGGCCT
>DAIDML010000070.1 GCA_027449005.1 Erysipelotrichaceae bacterium
CAACTGCGGTTGATTATGAGCAATCAAGATGAGCTGGCCATGCAACCGAAAATGTCATTGGATACCGATACCCGAACTGATGTTTTTATTTATAAAACGAATCAAGGCAAAAGAGATGCTGTGCTGTATTTTTTAAGTACCGCATTAGAGCTTCATACTCCTCATGATATTTACATCTTTTCTGATGAAGAACAAGAATGGTGGCTAGAAGATCCAAACTTCCCTTACTTATGGGCTAATTACCTTAAAGGATTAACATTGAAAGGCCATCGAATTTCAGTGATCTTTTTAATTACTCGTCCTAGTGAGCTCTATGTGGGGGTACTCAATACATGGTTACCTCTCATGTTTTTAGGAAAAGTAAATGCCTTTTATTCTCCGCATTACACCACGCCGAGTGTGAAATCGACTACTTTTGTGATTAAAGATACCTTAGCGTATGTTTCACTCAGTTCACAACATTCTGAGTTTGAAAAAATAGGTTACTTGCATTTCGACTTACCGTCCATCTACATGCAGTCAGCTTTATTCTTTGGACGGATGACCCATTGTCGATCCCTTGTTACGATCTACTCACTTGAAACTCAAATCAGCTTACTTGAAAGGATGTTACTAACTGAAACCACCGATTATCGTATGAAGATGTTGAATCACTTCCCTAGTCCCTTCTTTCTTCCACTAAGTGTGTTTGAAAGATATGCTCAAAGTTTACCTTCAGAACTGGTGGAACGATATTTTAGTATTGTTAGAAAATACTTAAAGACACGCGAAAACATGATTGCTAGTGTGGATGTATCTGAACTGATTGTTTATAAATCACTCAAAGAGTTTGTCTTAGATCCTGAGCATACACTGCATGAAGGACGATTCTTTGCGAATAGATTGATGAAGTTGACGACACAGGAATGTCATACCTATCTAGACAACATCATCACAACCTTGTCGTCATTTCCAAATTATCATTTTTCTTTGATTCATCGTACCGATACCATCCAAGACATCACCGTCAATGTTTCTGTAAGAGAGCATGTGGGAGCAGTGATTACACCCATGAAGCCATCCATAGTCCAACACATTGCAGTGGTGAGCACGGAAGGCAATACGGTTTTTGCCTTGTTTAATCACCTTTCTACCATCGAAAGAAGAATACCAAGCGTATATCATCATAAAAAAGAAGTCATTCAATCACTCCAAGAACTTAAAGCCATGATCGTTTAAAATTTCATTTTTGTTTTCTTAAGTGTTCCTTCTTTTCCCATGGCACGAATTAACCCTGTTACAGGTCGATTAAACCAAGGACGATCATGCACCCCTGCTACACTCCACATAATACCAGTGTACCCATTAGGATCACGCCCATCGAGAAAATAAGTGTCGTTAAGATGAATAAGTATTTCGATGGCCTTTTGTGGTGATTCACTCCAATACAACATCATGTTGTCAGTGTAGCTACTGTTATCCCAGTTGAGATTGCAAGTTCAAGACTAGAGTTTGCTGCCAAGACCCTTCGTCCAAAGATCATGAAACAATACAAAGAGTGGTTAACCGAAAGCGATCCTATCATTCATCATTCATTCAACAAAGAAGTGAAGATAAACTCCATTGACGTTAATCACATCATGAAATCATTCCCAC
>DAIDML010000071.1 GCA_027449005.1 Erysipelotrichaceae bacterium
TTCTAAATCTTGAAATAAATAACTACCCACAACACAATTCTCAACACCAACCTCTTTACAAAGTTGCCCATGCCCATACCAACAACATCATTCATCGTGACATCAAGCCACAAAACATTTTAGTGAAAGACGATGGTTCCATAAAAATCGCTGACTTTGGGATTGCGATGGCCATGGATGCCACTCAACTCACACAAGTGGATTCTGTTATGGGTTCTGTTCATTATATGGCTCCTGAATGTGCTCGTGGTGAAATTGCCTCAATTCAGAGTGATGTGTATTCGTTAGGAATTGTCTTTTATGAACTCTTAAGTGGACATGTACCTTATGCAGCTGAAGTATCCGTGCAAGTCGCATTAAAGCACATGCAGGAAGATTTTCCTTCAATTCGATCTTTTAATCCTTCAATTCCACAATCGATTGAAAACATCATTTTTAAAGCCACTGCCAAAAACAAATCGCTTCGCTTTGAATCAGCGAATGACATGTTATCGTCTTTAGATGAAGCTTTAGATCGTAAAAACGAAAAGAAATTAGTGTTTGAAAAAGAAGTGAACTTGGATTCAACGCAAGTCTATCAAAAAGTTGAAGTCAAAGAATCTAAAACTTCATGGTGGATTACATTGTTTGTGGGAATACTGCTTTCGGGGCTTATTTTATACTTAGGAGTTGAAGCAACGTCTTGGTTTAATCGTGAGCCTGTTGATAATACAGTAGAAGTTCCAAACATCGTTGGATTAACCTTTTCAGAAGCAAGAGAAGTGTTGGAAGATTTAGGGCTCTTTCTAAGCACCAATGTTCGTTATCAACTCACGGATGATGTGGAATTTGGAAAAATCATTTCTTACACACCAGGCATGAATGCCAAGGTTGAAAAAGGAACAGCGATTTCAGTGCTCATTTCTGATGGTATCTATGTGGTTGTGGGAAACTATGTTGGGCAAACCATTGATAGTGTGCAAGAACAACTCTCAGGTACACGCATCATGATTCGTATTGAGAAAGAACAAAGTTCTAATATCCCAGCTGGAACCATCATACGCCAAGAACTACTTATGCCTAATGATAAACTAGATCCAAGACGTCAATATGAAATTAAACTTGTGGTATCCACTTTTGTGGAGATCATTACACCTAGCTTGATAGGATTACCGATTGAGACTGCAGTGGGACAACTTGAGAGCCAAGGTGTGGTAGTATCATTAAGAAAATTATCCACTGAAGGGCTTACTGAAGAAGAACTAGAGAACATCCAGTACAACGTTGTCATAGGAATGTCTGTAGAACCTGGAACGTTGTACACCCAAATTGAAGGTCGCTCACTTGAGTTAACGTATTATCCATGAGTCAGATGATTAAAGCTCGATGCATAAAACATATTTCAAATCATTATTCTTTTATCATTGATGGGGTTGCGACTGTGGTCAAAGCCAGTGGAAAACTTCGTCTTGGATTGTCTCCGATGGTAGGGGATTGGTGTGAACTGGTTAAAAGTCAAGATGAGTATGTTATTCAGAAGGTGCTTCCTCGATTCAATCAACTGATTCGTCCATCCATCGCCAATGTTGATCAAGCGATGGTTGTGACTTCTTTGTTTCGTCCAGATTTTTCAGAAATACTGCTTGATCGCCAACTGATGCTTATTGCCTATGAAAACATTGAGCCTGTCATTATTATCACTAAATGTGATTTAGTGGCAGCTGATGATCCTGTTTTTGAACACGTTAGAATATATGAAAAAGCAGGATATACGGTTTTATACACAGGTAAAGGGTATGAAAGTGAGTCTATCCTGAATCAATTAGCAGGTAAAATCAGTGTCCTTACTGGGCAGAGTGGAGCAGGAAAGAGTGCTTTAATTAATCGTTTAGACTCAAGTTTTCAGCTTCAGACTCAAGAAACATCCAAAGCACTCAACCGAGGTAAGCACACAACACGACATGTAGAGCTTCATCAAGTAGGGGAAGGTTACCTTGCGGATACCCCAGGATTTTCATCCTTGTCTTTTGCCCACTGTGATGAGCATGTTTGTGCATACTTGTTTAAGGAGTTTGCTCCTTATGTTGGACAATGTCGTTTTAGAAACTGCTTGCATGTGAATGAACCTGATTGTGCCATTAAAAATGCTGTCTTAAGCAAAAAGATTGCTCAATCACGACTAGAGAATTATCAAGAAATCATTGCGTTAATCAAAGAGGAGAAAAGAGTATGATTTGTGCACCATCACTATTAGCAGCAAACTTTGTCTGTTTAGAAAAACAGTTAGCAACATTACAAGATAAAGGCATCACATGGTTGCATTATGATGTCATGGATGGCTATTTTGTGCCTAATCATTCGTTTGGTGCAGATATCTTAAAACAACTTAAGGCACAATTTAACTTTGTGTATGATGTCCATTTGATGGTTTCTTCACCTAAAATATTCATTGATTTTTATAAATCATTGGCCGATGTGATTACCATACACATTGAAGCGTGTCATAACATGGAAGAAGCCAAAACCTTAATTCACCTCATTCAAAGTTATGGCATAAAAGCTGGCATCAGTATTAAACCTAAGAGTGGTGTAGAATCCATACTACCTCTGTTGGATAGGGTAGATTTAGTGCTTGTCATGAGTGTTGAGCCTGGCTTTGGTGGTCAAGCATTCATGATGGATTCACTTGATAAAGTCAAAGAACTTAAAACATACAAAGAAAAACATCACTCTAAATTCATGATTCAAATTGATGGTGGAGTAAATAAGCAGAATGGACAACTTTGTAAAGAGGTTGGTGTTGAGAATTGTGTTGTGGGTAGTTATTTATTTCAAGATTTAGAAAATCGAATTCAGGAGTTTCAATGAAAGTTGGTATCATCGCTTCATTAGCTCAACCTCACGAGTGTCATGGTTTTGACAAAATCATAGGATGTGATTATGGGGCTTTTGTCT
>DAIDML010000072.1 GCA_027449005.1 Erysipelotrichaceae bacterium
TGAATCGCCCCGGTTTCAATGGACATACGAGCACAATAGGCTTTAAAAGGAGCCGGCAAGGATTCACTGAGTGCAATTAAACATGCTAAGGTAACACCTATTCGTAATGAACAAGGTATTGCTGTTGATTTTAGTATTGAAGGCGATTTCCCATGCTTTGGAAATGATGATGATCGAGTTGATGAGCTAGCTGTCGATTTAGTTACTCGTTTCTCACGATACCTCAAACGTCATCCATTGTATCGTCAGGCTAAGCATACCCTATCCGTCTTAACCATTACTTCTAATGTGGTGTATGGTAAGAAGACAGGATCAACCCCAGATGGTCGTAAAGCTGGTGAAGCATTCGCTCCTGGGGCCAATCCAATGCATGGTCGTGATCAATCAGGTGCATTAGCGTCATTGAATTCTGTGGCTAAAATTCCTTATGAAGAGGTGTGCATGGATGGAGTGAGTAACACCTTCTCCATTGTACCTTCAGCATTAGGTCATGATTTAGAAACACAGATTCAAAATGCTGTGAATGTCATGGATGGTTATTTTAATCAGAAAGCCCATCATCTGAATGTGAATGTGCTTGATCGTGCTAAACTCATTGATGCGATGGAACATCCTGAAAAGTATCCTCATCTAACAATTCGTGTGTCTGGGTATGCGGTTCATTTTGCTCGATTAACTCCAGCTCAAAAGAAAGAAGTCATCTCTAGAACCTTCCATGAATCCGTCTAAGGGATTTGTCAGTAAGATTGAAACGTTTGCGACAGCGGACGGTCCTGGAGTCCGTACCGTTGTCTTCCTTTCAGGATGCACACTACGCTGTGTGTATTGTCACAACCCAGACATGTGGGAAGGGAAAGCAGGGAAAGAGTATACTGTTGATGAACTAATGAAGGTCATTTTAAGAATGAAGCCCTACTTCAATCATGGGGGTGGTGTTTCGTTTTGTGGCGGTGAACCGTTGTTTCAAAGTCAATTTCTCTTAGAGATGCTGAAAGCATGCAAAGAGAATGATATTCACACGGTCTTGGACACAGCAGGTGTGGGTGTCGTTTCCACCTTTGAACCCATCCTTAACTGTGTGGATTTGGTTCTATTGGATATTAAGGGGATTGATGATTTGGATTATGAGCGTATGACACAAGTCAAACCTTCCACAACACAAGCCTTTATTAAAGCGTGTGAGAAGCTATCCAAACCAATCTGGATTCGACATGTGATTGTGCCAGAAATGAATGATAGTGTTGAACATGTGCTCTCATTAGCCAATAAGATTAAATCGATCTCTAATGTTGAGAAAGTGGAACTCTTAGGGTTTCATACCATGGGTCAGAGCAAATATTCTACCATAAGAATTAAAGATCCACTTGAAGGGGTATTGGGTTTAGATCGTCATGTCTTGGATCATTTGCAAATGACACTGAATGAAGCATTAAAAAAATGATAATGAACACCTCCTATGAGGTGTTTTTATATATTGATAAAAATCTATATTGACAAATATCAATATAGAGTTATAATAGCAGTGTAAAGATGAGGAGAATAACGATGCTTGCGTGGTTCAATGATCAGTTTCTAAAAATGCAATGGCTATATGATGGAGTGGAATGGCTTGTGGTGAATGTTTTTGGTTTGTCCTTAAATGATCGTATCGGAGCAAGCATTCATTTCTTTATTTATGATGTGATTAAAATTTACATCCTTCTTGTTGTGATTGTGTATGGGATATCCTATATTCAAAGTTATTTTCCACCTGAGCGAACCAGAGAAGCATTGAAGAATGTCAAAGGCTTGTTTGGTAACTTCTTAGGGGCATTGTTTGGAACCTTAACTCCATTTTGTTCATGTTCTTCCATTCCACTCTTCATTGGATTTACCAATGCAGGACTACCTTTAGGAGTAACATTCTCTTTTCTGATTTGTTCACCATTGGTGGACATTGCTTCTGTTTTACTCATTTCCAGCTTCTTTGGAGTTAGAATTGCGATGATTTATGTTTTGACAGGCATGACTTTAGCCATTGTTGGGGGATGGGTTATCGGCTCATTAAAAATGGAAAAACATGTTGAACCGTTTGTTTATAATAATGTCATGGTTCAATTGGATGAACAGAAACTGACTCGAAAAGAGCGACACCAGTTCTCTGTGGAACAAGCCCTAGATATCTTTAAGAAAACATGGGTGTATGTCATTGTAGGGGTAGCCATTGGTGCAGGTATTCATAACTGGATTCCTGAACAATGGATCTTGCTTGTCTTAGGCCAAGATAAATGGTATTCCGTCTTGTTGGCCACAGCAGTTGGAATTCCAATGTATGCGTCGTTGTTTGGGACATTACCCATTGCGACTGCATTGGTGGCAAAAGGGGTCGGGATTGGGACAGTCTTAGCATTCATGATGAGTGTGACAGCTTTAAGCTTGCCAAGCATCATCATGTTGAAGAATGTTGTTAAAACAAAGCTACTGATTTTGTTTGTCACATACGTCTCCTTAGGTATTTTACTGATAGGATATGTATTCAATATCTTCTTATAGGAGATAAGCAATGAACATCAAAATTTTAGGGTCTGGATGTGGAAATTGTGATGCATTAGAAAAGCGAGTGGTTGCTGCAATTGAACAACTCAATTACGATATTAGTGTAGAAAAAGTGACTGATTTTGGTGTCATGATGTCCTATGGCATGTTGGCAAGCCCAGGATTAGTCATTAATGAGAAACTGGTCTCTTCGGGAAAACTGTACTCCGTTAAAGAGATTGTGTCACTGATTGAGATAAGTACAAATCGATCACAGAAAGGTACAATATGAATCAACAATTAATTGAATGCTTTAAAGC
>DAIDML010000073.1 GCA_027449005.1 Erysipelotrichaceae bacterium
ACACAAGTTCAACTTATCTTGGAAGATGTTCCATTAAGAACATACGATTTAAACGAAAGAATGGCGTCACGTCGCCCTCAATCCATAGAACCAACTCAAGATTTTGGATTTAAACTGATTGATGTGGCTTCAGGTAAGGTAAGTATGGATGAGTTCATTGCCCAGTTCAGTGATCATGATTTAGCATGCTTAGTGCGTGGTGAAGGCATGAGTAGTCCTAAGGTAACTCCTGGTGTCGCTTCAGCGTTTGGTGGAGTAACACAGCATTTATTAGGATTTGGATTACCTTTAGCAGCATGTTCAGATGGTCCATCTGGTATTCGTATGGACAATGGTGCTATCGCAACTTCACTTCCTAATGGGACATGTCTAGCGTGCACTTGGAATCAACCTTTAGTTGAAGATTTGTATGTGTTAGAAGGCAAAGAACTTATTCTAAATAAGATTGATTTCCTTTTAGGACCTGGCATTAACATTCATCGTAACCCACTCAATGGACGTAACTTTGAATACTTCTCAGAAGATCCATTCTTAACTGGATCTATGGCAGTCGCACAGATGAAAGGGATGCACAGTGTGGGAGCAAGTGGAACACTCAAACACTTCGCAGCCAATAACCAAGAAACCGCACGTCACTTCATTGATTGCATTGTATCTGAGCGTGCCTTGCGTGAAATTTATCTTAAAGGGTATGAAATGGCTGTGAAACAAGGTCAGTCACGTTCAATCATGACCTCATACAGTGCTGTGAATGGCATATGGGCTGCAAGCAATTATGACCTTAACACAACCATTCTTCGTGAACAGTGGGGCTTTGATGGCTTTGTGATGACAGACTGGTGGGCTAAGTTGAATGATGAAGGTGAAGCAGCCACAGTTCGTAACACTAAGGCCATGATTCGTGCCCAAAATGACATCTACATGGTTGTGGAAAACGCAGAAGAAAACAGTTTAAATGACAATACACTTGAAGCGTTAGAAGCAGGATTATTGACTCGTGGTGAGTTACAACGGTGTGCTAAGAATATTCTTAAAGTAATCCTTAAGAGTGAAGCCTTTGCCCGTTTACAACGTGGTGAGACGGATTTAGTTCAACTTGCGAAGGAATTCAATGAAGTGCTTACCAACTTAGTTAAGATTGATGGTCATGGATTATTATCCTTTGATGGATCTGATACGTCACAAGGAAGTAAGAAAAAATTCAATCTTGATGTGCAAGAAGCAGGTGCCTATGTCTTCGCCTTTGCGATGAGTTCAACTTTAAATCCATTAGCTCAAATCCCTCTCAATGTAAGTTTGAATGATGAGTTTGTGGCTACCTTTGTCTTCAATGGTACTGATGGGGTGTGGACAACGAAGGAAAAAGAACTTGTTCTTCCTCAAGGACCTGTGAAGTTAACCTTCAATTTCCCACAAAATGGACTCCAATTCCAACAGTTGCATGTGACTAAGAAGTAATTGGATTTCAAAAGACTTGGAAAAACCAAGTCTTTTTTTGTAAGAAAG
>DAIDML010000074.1 GCA_027449005.1 Erysipelotrichaceae bacterium
ATTGTGAACCACTTATCTCTCTTTTTCAATTTGAATTACTTATGTCCTTTTTGACTGGACGTTACTTTTTCAAATAACTAAAATATTATTTTAGAAATTCCTTCAATTTTATTAAGGACTTTCATATGCTATACTAAAGAGCAGAGGTATGAATATGAAGCTGTACAATTTCGGAAGATTTTCTGGGGGAAAAAGATTATGGAAAGGAACATTATATACTTTACCTATAGCGTTGGGTTCAAGCGTTCTTTTAGGTATCCTACAAAATATAATATCTTTACAACTCTCGCTAACATATCTACTTGTAGCATATATAATTGCTAATACATTTAGAAAATATGGAAGATCCGTTTCAATTAATGCAAGTTATATTTCAATTGCGATTTTTGTATTATCGATTTTTGTAATTGATTTATTTACTGTTATAGGTTTAAACGTCCCCACCTTTGGATTAATGGCTTTCTTTACTCCACTGTTTTTGGCCAATATATTAGATATTAGATCAATCCCTTCAATCATTAATCTACTCATTATAGTTTACTCAATTAATATTGTTTATAGAAACTCAAGGATTGTATAGCATGTATAATCGCCCCACTTATCTAGAAATTAATCTAGATGCTTTAAAACACAATTATGAATACTTGAAATCAATCTCCAATAAGGATGTTTTTGCTGTGGTAAAAGCCAATGCATATGGACACGGTATGATTGGAATATCTAAATATCTTGATACTCTAAATTGCTCTTACATTTGTGTTTCATCACTAGATGAGGCAATGCGCTTAAGAAATAAAGGTGTTGTTTCACCACTATTAATTCTTGGTTACGTTAAGTTAACTCAACAAGTGATTACCACTGTTTCAAAAAATCAGATCACTCTTAGCGCTATTTCAATTGAGTGGTTTAAAGAATTGATTACCTATAACTTAACTAACACACCAATTACACTTCATATTGAAATGGATACCGGAATGAATAGATTAGGATTTAAAGACGTTACTGATGTAACATTCATGATTGAATCCTCAAAAGAGAAAAACATCATTTGGGAAGGCATCTACACTCATTTTCATAGTTCCGACAAACAAGATGGATCCACCCAAAAGCAACTAATCTTCTTCAAGAACATGCTGGATGAAATAAACTATGATTTCAAATGGGTTCACACATCAAATAGTGATGCCACCCTAAATCTTGAGGATACGATCTCAAATGCCACTAGACCTGGACTTGCGTTGTATGGATACTCTAGTGTTCCTTCAGAGTTAGTCCCTATTATGCACTTCTATTCTCACATTACACAAATGAAACTCTTAAAAAAACATGAAACTGTTAGCTATGGGGCAACTTATACTGCAGAAAATGATACATGGATAGGTATTGTACCAGTTGGTTATGCAGATGGGCTCCCAATCGGCTTAAGTAACAATTTCAATGTCTACATTGGAAATGAATCGTGTCCAATTGTTGGAAAGATATGCATGGATCAGTTGATGATCAAACTTCCAAGCCACACTGTAGCTGATAAAGTAACAATAAGTGGAACTATAAGCAACTTTGAAACAATGGCCAAACTTACAAACACTATTACATACGAAATATTGACTTGTTTGAATATTAGAATTCATCGTATCTTCAGAATCAACAATCAAGTTTTCATAGAAGAATAAGAAAAAAGCGATCACTCGCTTTTTTCTTAAGGGGAAAGAATTTCCTGTATGGTTGATTTTATCAAGTTTTTGTAGGAGAAGAGGTCCATACAGCGCAACTTAATTGCAACCTCATGATATCCTACACGGGACTTTCAATTATATTTTAGTTTTGTGAAATTGTGTGAGCTTGAAAGTAAGCAATAATGAAACAATTAAAGTAATTGAGAATAAATAAAGTGTGGCGTTGTAACCCACATGTTCAACAAGAATTCCAGATACTAAAGGTGTAAAAAAAGCAGGAAATGCACCAAAGACTGCTAACCCTAACATTTGAGCACTGCTTCTCAATTTAAGTGGGGTTATTTTTTCAATCATAAACTTTTGAGCTATAAAAGAAAGCGGAAATGTTATACCTTGAAATAGAGAGATGTAGAGTATTTGTTGAGGTGTTGTAGCTAATCCATTAAGCCCAATTCGTACAATAAAGAAGATAACTGACACTCTTAGAACACTTAGCATATTGAATTTAATCAGAATCCATGTACTTAGAAACAATATCGGCATTTCAATAACCGCTTGAATTGACCATTTTAAAGCAACATCGTTATTGGTTGCGCCTAGTTCCAACATTTTATCAATTACTGTGAAGTTATCTGTATTAAAACCTATGTTAATGACTGTGAATATTAAAATCAAAATGACATAATCAGGTGTACGAAGCAATTCTTTAATATCTTTAAACTTAAGTTCAGCTGTTTCAATGTCTTCTACATCTTTCTGCTTCATGGTTAATACCAAACTTAATACAACCATAATGATGATCAAGTAAGACAAAATTGGATATCCATATAAATTAACTACTAATGAGGTTATTGGAGCAGTCAAGGCCCATCCTATTGAACCAAATGCACGGATTGCACCAAACTTCAGTCTTATTTTTTCGTCTGAGAGTAATGTCCACGTTTCTAAGAAACCTGCTAAGGTTCGAAACAAAGACCCCACTAAAGAGACCAGTAGTAGTATGAAGAAAAAATTTGAACTTGTCGATTGATATAGAATAAAAGACAGGACTCCAAGGATGACATATGAGACATTAAATATTGGTTTAATGGTATTGTATTTATCACTGAAAAAACCATAGATTACTTGAATCACTAAAGTTAACAAAGAGACAGAGGATAAAATCAATCCTCTTTCAAAAATTGTAAACCCTAAGTATGTTAAGAATGGAATAATTTGAGTATAAATAAAAGCAAATGAGCCAAAAACAAAAAAGTAAATCGAGTATGGTAGAATGGTGTTCACTAGTTTTCTCATTGAAATATCATAGTTTATTTATGCTTAAGTTGCAAGATGAAAAAACCCTCACAGGTCGTGAGGGCTTTATGTATTATCCAATTGATCCAATCATGTCTAGTCTCATCAACTGATTTAACTCAACTGCGTATTCCATAGGAAGTTCACGTGTGAACGGTTCTAGGAATCCGAGAATAATCGTTTCTGCTGCTTGTTCTTCAGTTAATCCACGGGACATAAGATAGAAGAGTTGCTCTTCTGAAATCTTTGATACTGAAGCTTCGTGTTCGACTGTTGATTGATGTGTTGTTACCACGTTAGTAGGTAGTGTATCACTTGTTGAGCGATCATCTAAAAGTAAAGTGTCACACTCAATTTTTGATTTTGCTCCTACTGCTCTCGCTGTATGTTTGATTAAACCGCGATAGTTGACCGCTCCACCATTACGAGCGATTGATTTAGAAATAATTGTACTTGAAGTATGTGGTGCTAAATGAATCATTTTAGCTCCTGCATCAAGAACTTGACCATTGCCTGCAACGGCAATTGAAATGGTCATACCACGTGCATATTCTCCAGCAAGGACACAAGCTGGATACTTCATAGTAATTGAAGAACCAATGTTTCCATCAATCCACTCCATCACTCCATGGCTTTCAACATAGGCTCGTTTGGTTACCAAGTTTAAAACATTTGTACTCCAGTTTTGAACGGTAGTATATCGGCATTTTGCATTCTTTGCTACATAGATCTCAACAACTGCTGCATGCAACGAATCCTTCGAATAAGATGGAGCTGTACAACCTTCAACATAGTGGACGTCTGCACCTTCATCAACGATGATCAACGTACGTTCAAATTGTCCCATGCTTTCGGAGTTTATTCTGAAATAGGATTGGAGTGGTTTATCTAATTTAACTCCTTTAGGAACATAGATAAATGAACCTCCAGACCACACTGCGCTGTTTAGAGCTGCAAATTTATTGTCTGTTGGTGGAATGATGGTTCCAAAGTACTTCTTAAATAACTCAGGGTGTTCACGTAAACCACTGTCTGTATCTAAGAAGATAACCCCTTTATCTGTTACTTCCTGAAGCATGTTATGATAAACAACTTCTGATTCATACTGTGTTGAAATACCAGCCAGGTATTTTTGCTCAGCTTCTGGTAAGCCTAAGCGATCAAATGTGTTTTTAATCGTCTCAGGAACATCGTCCCAGCTTTTTTCTTGTCGCTCACTTGGTTTAACATAATACGTGAAATCTTGAAATTCAATTTGATTAAGGTTTGCTCCCCATTGTGGCATTGGCTTTGCTTCAAATGCATGGAATGAACTGAGTCTGAACTCTTTCATCCATTCAGGCTCTCCTTTAATCTGTGAAATCTCAGCCACAATATCATCGTTAATTCCTTTTGCGGTACGGTAAATACTGACATCTTTGTCCGCAAAACCATATTTATATTCATCCTTTGGAATATTCTTTATATTCTCTTCAAAGGTTATTTCTGCCATGTTATTCCTCACTTTCTGCAATGATTTGCGAGAGTGCATCCCATCCTATGAGTGCACATTTTATGCGATTGGCTTGTTTGCCTATGTTTGAGAAGGCAATTGCTTCTTCTAATGTTTCTGCGTCAAATGATTCAAGGTTCACCATTTTACGGTATTCCATGATGATGTGCTTCGCTTCATCCAACGTTTTCCCTTTGACAAGTTCACTTAGAATCGAAGTTGATGCAGTTGAAATCGTGCACGCTTGACCTGTAAACCTAAAATCTTTGATAACTCCATGGTCTAGTTTGACATAGACCATAATATCATCGATACAAGACTCAGAATTCATATGAACAGATTTACAATCATGATCATGACATTCTCGTCGATTGCGAGGATATTGGTAATGATCCATGATAATACTTCTCATTAATTGTGGATCGTTGATGTCCATGATTGCACCTCCTATATGTATAAATCAACGCATTTTTCGAGCGTGATGTCTCTTAACACTTCCACTAAGTGATCAACTTCATCAATAGTGTTGTATACATAAAAACTTGCCCTTAATGTTTCTGTTACTCCAATGACATGATGGATTAACTTTGCACAGTGATTGCCAGCTCTCACTGCAATACCATGAGAACTTAAATAGGCTGCCGCATCTTGAGCAAAAATGCCTTCAACATTAAAGATCACAATCCCAGTGTCTGTACTTGGATTATACACTGTGATGTGTTTAAAGTCTTGTATCTTACTTAGGAAATGGTTTTTAAGGATCACTTCATGTTCATGAATATGATGCATTCCAACACTATCCAGAAATTGAAGGGCAGACTTTAATGCGATGGTTGATTCAATGGCTGGTGTTCCTGCTTCAAATCGTGTTGGTACAGATTTTAGGATGACTTCTCCTTGTTCATTGAACTGAGCATTGGACCCACCACCTAGTTTGATACTTTTAAGTTGTTCTAACCATTCTTTCTTGCCATACAATACACCTACACCTGTTGGTGAGCACATTTTATGACCTGACCATGCTAAGAAATCGACATCCAATGCTTTAACATCCATTTTGATATGCGCCACACTCTGTGCCCCATCCAGTATGACCACCATATTTCTTTGATGAGCCATTTTAATGATGTCTTCAACAGGATTAATGAATCCCAAGACATTTGAAACATGAACAAGAGTGATGAACTTGACCTTACTGTGAAGGGCTTGGTCCAACTTAGATAAATCAATTCTTCCTTCTTCTGTTAGTTTGAAATATTCAATCTTCGCTTTTCTTCTTTTTGCAACTTCAATCCAAGGAAGTAAATTTGAAGCATGATCGGTATGCGTTGTGAGAATAACATCTCCTTCATTAAGGTGATGTTCTAAACCATATGCAATCGCATTGAGTCCTTCAGTCGCTCCTGATGTAAACACAATTTCATTAACGTCTGCGTTGATGAACTTAGCTACCGACACTCTTGCTTCCTCATACTCATTTGAAATGTCATAAGAAAGTTGATAATCTCCACGATGAATATTAACTGATTGAGAGGATAAGATTCGTGTTACATCATTGATAACACTTTGGGGTTTGAGTGTAGTGGCTGCATTATCAAAATAGATTAATGGCTTACCACTCATCTTTGTTTTTAGGATTGGAAATTGTGCTCGAATGTGATTTAAATCAAGCATGATTCGGCAACCTTTTTGATAACCGCTTCTCTTAATGCTTCTTTAACTACATCATTTTCAATGACATCCACAATTGGCATGAGATATCCTAAGGAAATGAGTTTTAGTGATTCACTACGTGACATACCACGAGATTGAAGATAATACACTTGAAGTACATCAGGTTGTCCTACTGAAGCAGCATGAGATGCTTCAACATCGTTCTCATCAATAATCAATTGAGGATTCACTGAAGTGTTTGGTTTAGTATCAAAGTTCATGACTCGACTGGTTTGATGTGTTTTTGAGTTTTTGGCTTTACTTTGAATGACTCCAACAACATCCAGCTTCAACATGCATTCCTTCAATACAATCCCATAGGTATTGATTTCTGCATACGTATTGCCTTTAATATGATTCGCTGTTAAGACTGCTTCAAGTTTAGATTGAACAAGTGTTGCTCCTCTAACATTGATCACTGCTCCTTCTTCAACTAAATCATAATTAACATGTTTGATATGACTGCCTGCCGTTAATTCACCTACTGCCAATAAAACGTTGGAGTTACGCATTAATGACCAACGTTCTTCAAAATGAATGGACTCATCACTTTGGTTCATTTCCAAAATAGCCCAATCGGCTGATTCTTCAATTTTGACATTCAATGTGAGTTTTCCATGACCAGCAATGTTAATGAGCGCATTCCCTTTTGTTCTCTTAGGAGCAATCAAGGTCACTTCCATTTCATCACTCACTTGAATGTTGATTGTATGTAGTCCTCCTACTTCAAATTCTAAAGTTGAACTTTTTACAATCACACTTTCAAGATTAGACATTTCTAGCCCCCTTAGTGGATTCATTTACAGCACATGATCCAACACTGACTACTTGCTTCTTAGGTTTTTCTTCACCTTCTTCGACAATTTGAATACCTAATTCATTAGCGATCCATTCATATCCTTCAGCATCGATTTTGGATACTAATGATGCATCTGAATCCATAACGATTTGACCATCAATCATGATATGAGTGTGTGTAGGTACTAATAATTGGAAGAATCGCTCATAGTGAGATACGACCATCATGCCCATGTCTTTGTTTTTTACCATGTCATTGATGACATTAGCAACAATACGCAACGCATCAATATCTAAACCTGAGTCGATTTCATCAAGCATCGCAATCTTTGGTTTTAGCAATAACATTTGCATGATTTCATTGCGTTTCTTTTCACCACCCGAGAAACCTTCATTCACATAACGATGAGCTAAATCAGGTTTCATTTCTAATGCTTTAACTGCTTTTTCCATTTCTTTAATGAATGAGAAAAGATTAATTGGAGTTTCACGACGGGCGTTCATTGCGGCCTTCATGAAATCTGAGTTGGTTACTCCTGGAACTTCTTGAGGATATTGCATCCCTAAAAATAATCCAACACGGCTTCTTTCATCCACTTCCATCTCTAGAACATTCTCTCCATCAAAAAGGATCTCTCCTTCTGTTACCTCATATTTAGGATGACCCATGATGGTTGACAATAACGTTGATTTCCCATTTCCATTAGGTCCCATAATGGCATGAATTTCACCTGTTGCGATGGTCAAATTAACGCCTTTAAGTATTTCTTTATCTTCAATCGATACATGTAGATTTTTAATTTGTAAAACAGACATACAGTTTACCTACCTTCCTGACAATAACTTTAACAAATTAGCGCTCTTTTCTCAATTAAAAGCACCTATTTTGGGACAATCTTTGATTTATTCTGGAATACTGTGCCTAAAATCACAATTATGTTTTGTGAATGTGTGTGAAAACAAATCCCACATTCATGTTCAATTGCATTTTAG
>DAIDML010000075.1 GCA_027449005.1 Erysipelotrichaceae bacterium
CTTGCCATGATCAAGAATCATGATGCGTGAACACAAGTCTTCTATGTCATCCAAGTCATGGGTGGTTAAGATTAAAGTTGTTTTGAATGTTTCATTCATTTTTTTAATGGCTTGACGCATCGCAAGTTTAGCACTCACATCCAAATCAATGGTAGGTTCATCCAAATACAATACTTTAGGATTGTGAATGAGAGAAGCCGCAATATCCGCTCTCATGCGTTGTCCTAAAGATAATGTTCTAACAGGAGACTTAATGAACTCATTGAGACCTAGTACTTCATTAAAAAAAGCCATTCGCTCTTCATAGTCTTCATCACTCACTTGGTAAATCTCTTTCAAGACACTGAAGGATTCTTGCAAAGGCAAATCCCACTACAACTGTGTTCTTTGGCCAAAGACCACTCCAATGGTTTTAGCATTAGCTTTGCGATCAAGGATGGGCACAATGCCATTCACCTTGATTTCACCATGAGTAGGAGTTAGAATTCCCGTTAACATTTTAATTGTGGTTGACTTACCAGCTCCATTTGCCCCAATGTATCCCACCATTTCACCTTCCTTAATAGAAAAGGAAATATCATCCACAGCCTTATAAATCTTTTTCTTTGCATTAAAAAACCCTTTCACAAGTCCTTTAAGCCCTTTTTCTTTTTCATACTTAATAAAATCTTTACTAACATGGGATACTTCAATCATAAGAAAACCTCCACAACACATTGTCATGCGAGTGAAGGTGAATTAAATGAGTCTAGGTAAAGATAATGAAAGATTAATGTTTTGTTTTCTTAGATAAAGCTAATGCCAGTAATCCTAATCCAAACAATAATGCAGTCCAAGATTTTGAATCATTGGTTCCAGGAAGGAGTTCTTGATTGATTTCATCATTGTATTCATTCTCTTCATGGTTTTCATCCTCTGTTGGTAAATCAATGAGCGGTTGTTCATCCATTGATTCGTTTTCATCAACTTCATTTACCGTTTCTTCAATCAGTTCTTCTTCATCAAAAACAGGTGCTTCTATATCACTGGTAGTATCCTCTTTATCGATCAAAGCATCTTCTTCATCTGTTGTAGGTTCTTCCTCATCAACAGGAGGTTCTTGTTCGACATCATCAGGATGGAGGTCTGTCGCAAACAAGCGAATGAAGACAGTGTCACTCACATACACAAACTCATCCTCAGGATAGAAGAAATCTCCTGTGTCTTGTTGATTGGTATTCCATCCTATCATGGATGTGAAATCCCAAGGCACTACAAATGCCAGTTCTTCAAACGAAACAAGTGGATAGGCAGCATAACTAGGCAAGACTTTTAATACTTCAGTATTAACATAGCACAACATCTCATTTGTAGCCCCGTTTATTTTCCCTTGTGTTAAATAAACATTCATCACAAAATCAATGATTAGTGAATCAGATAAGATTGAAGCTTCTAAATCATAACCGAGTTCATTGATAGCCGATGCAAGGAATGTTAAGTTATCGGGGTCAATCATGGTAGATTCATCTGTAATGATGATAGAATCTGAACTGATATTTTCACTTAAGACAGCTGTATGGGATGTGCTTTTTGATTGACGCAATAGAAGTGTAAAATCAACTCCACTTTGATTTTCTTGAATCATTCCTACTAAAGGATGGGATGTTGATAAATCAATAAGATCACTC
>DAIDML010000076.1 GCA_027449005.1 Erysipelotrichaceae bacterium
TTGGTTTGGTCTTTGGATTATAGCGTTGATCATAGAGTATCGGTGCATTTCTTGATGACGTTTGAACACGTATTTGATGAGATCGGCCACTGAGAAGGCGTATCCAACATAACGTCGTTCCATCATTGTGACTTTGAACTGATTCTATGATGAGTGTGCTTTCTTTACCTGCAGGATGAACACGTGTGGTGTTGGTTTTTTCATCTTTAAGTAATTTATCTTTATAGACACCTGGTTTAAGAGGGTGTGACAAGATAGCTACATACTTTTTTTCAAGTTGGTGCAAACGCATGCTTTCGGATAAGCGCGAAGCAGCTTTAGCGCTTAATGCAAATACCATGACACCACCTACAGGACGATCAAGGCGGTGAACCAAGGCGACATAAGCCTCATTAGGTTTGTTACGTGATTTTTTAATATAATCCTTAATCATTTGAAGTAAAGAAAGATCATTAGATTCATCCGAATTGACAGGAATCATAATGGGTTTTTCAACCACAATTACATGGTTATCTTCATAGAGGACGTTTAGGGTTGCCATATTCCACTCACTCCCGCTGGTAAGCAGAGGGTTGAATCATGGATAGGTAAACCAATTTCATCAACGGTCACATTGTTTCCTAAGGTAGTTCTAAGAATGTTCTCAATCACACTTGAACTTAAGTTAGTGGTATAGGAGTTGAGTAAGACAAAACAAGGTTCACTGCTTAAGACTTGTTTGATAAGGGATAATAAAGGGACGAGTTGATCTTCTATTTTCCACACCTCATTGTTTGGACCACGTCCATAAGAAGGAGGATCTAAAATTACAACATCGTATCTTCGACCACGTTTGATTTCACGGGTTACAAACTTAACGCAATCATCAACGATGTAACGTATGGTTTTTTCATCAAGTTTATTGAGTTTTGCATTATTCTTAGCCCAATCCACCATGCCTTTAGCAGCATCCACATGAACCACTTCACTCACTTCATCACAACTTGCACAGGCAAGGGTAGCTCCTCCTGTGTAGGCAAAAAGATTCAAGACTTTGAGTTCTTTTCGACCACTGGATGTGATAGTCTTTCTCATCCAATCCCAATTGGTGGCTTGTTCAGGAAATAACCCAAAGTGCTTGAAATTGGTTAATGAAACATCAAATTTCAAATGTTGATAAGGAAGTA
Source organism: Erysipelotrichaceae bacterium (assembly GCA_027449005.1). Classification (GTDB taxonomy): domain Bacteria; phylum Bacillota_I; class Bacilli_A; order Erysipelotrichales; family Erysipelotrichaceae; genus UBA6182. Next base: position 1,167 of record DAIDML010000076.1, read on the forward strand.
TCCAAGAATCTTTCATCTTAGTGTGTAAAGTCCATGAACCTCCACCTTGTTTAGATCGGGTGTATGAAGCATCTACTTTGGTCCATAAATGGGGTTTTTGCTTTGGCCAAATGGCCACTGGATCAGGACGCACAATCGTGTACGGTCCAATTTTTTCTAGCTTTTCTTGATCTCCAGCATCAAGAATGATGTAATCTTGCCAATGGTTTGCTTTTCTCATAAATACCTCTTATGCATTATATCATATCCTTACTGACTGATTGTGCTCTCTCTGTTATAATATTAAGAGCTATGGAATTAACACATTTAAACCCTCAACAACTACAAGCCGTAACCACCTCTTCGCAGTATGTTCGCATCATTGCGGGAGCTGGAAGTGGCAAGACTCGTGTCTTAACTTCTCGTATTGCCTATCTGATACGTGCTTTTGACATACGACCACATCATGTATTGGCTATTACCTTTACCAATAAAGCTGCTAATGAAATGAAACAACGCTTATATCAAGATTTAGGAGATGTGGCCAGACTGTGCACTATTTCTACTATTCACTCCTTATGTGTACGCATGCTTCGTGAAGATATTGATGCTTTAAAGTGGCCGAAAAACTTCACAGTGATGGATGAAGATGATCAAAAATCACTGCTTCGACAAATCATGAAAGATTTAGGGTTTGAGAAGAATCGATATAAACCTGCCTCTCTAGTCAACTATATTAGTGCTCAAAAGGGAGGAGATATCAGTGTAGAGCGAGCAAAAATGCTTGCGGGAACCAATGATACCTTTCAAGATTTTGCGAAAGTATATGAACATTACATCAACGTTTGCAACACTAAGTACTTTTTAGATTTTGATGATTTGCTCTTAAAAAATGTGTTGATGTTGAAGAGTTTTCCTCATGTTCGTGCTAAATGGCAACAACGTTTTCATTACATCCATGTGGATGAGTTTCAAGATGTGGATCATATGCAGTATGAAATGCTTCGTCTTCTTAAAAGTAATGACAACTATGTGTATGTGGTGGGAGATCCTGATCAAACCATTTATACGTGGAGAGGGGCGGATGTTAACTTCATCTTAAACTATGAGAAGGATTTCGCTCCTTGTGAAAGCATTGTGTTGAATCAAAACTATCGTTCGACAAAAGCCATTCTTGATGGTGCTAACTCACTTATTAAAAACAACACCATGCGTGTGGATAAAGATTTATTTACTGATAATGAGTCTATGATCAAGATTGAACATCATTCGTTTCCAAAAGAAAATGCACAAGCGGATTGGGTTGCTAAACGACTTAAGGAATTGAAGCAAAACGGGCAAGATTATCGTAATAGTGCGATTCTTTACCGTTCCAACTATATTTCCAGAGAAATGGAAAAAGCATGTCGAAATCATCATATTCCTTACATGGTGTATGGAGGTCAACGCTTCTTTGATCGCATGGAAGTGAAAGACATGTTGGCGTATGCTCGTTGTGTGCTTATTCAAGATGATCTTTCTTTCTTAAGAATCATCAATACCCCACGTCGTGGACTAAGTCCTAAGACAGTGGATACATTAACTTCTTTTGCGTTTGAAAGAGGTTTATCCTACTATGAAGCTGCGACATTTTATCGTGAATTTACTCCTAAAGTGAATAAAGCGTTAGATCAGTTTATTCAATTGATTGAATCACTCAAGGGCATGCAATCACTAGGGATTGTCACTTTTCTTGAACAAGTCTTTTCAAACAGTGGATTAAAAGCCATGCTAGAGGAAGAAAGTGAACTTGATCGGATTGAAAACGTTAAAGAACTCATGAATGATGCTAAAGAGTTCATGGAGATTTATCCTGAAGCAACATTGGATGAGTATTTACAACTGGTGGCCTTATATACAGATAAAAGTACGATGCTTCATCAAGACCATGTGTCACTCATGTCAGTTCACGCTGCTAAAGGTTTGGAATTTGATCATGTGTTCTTAATCGAGTTTTGTGAAGGTGTATTTCCCAATGAACGCTCACTTTCAGAAGGCAAGCATGCTTTAGAAGAAGAGCGTCGTTTAGCGTATGTGGCTATGACACGAGCTAAGAAGAAACTGTTCATCACAGACAGTGCGGGGCATTCTTTTGTCTTAGAACGTCCAAAATCAGCTTCTCGTTTTGTGGATGAGATTGATGAATCATGCATAGAACATGTCAATATGGTGGTTCAAAAAGCACAAAACATGAATATTAAGACAACGCATAATCATGTTCCAATTCGCTTACAAGACAACATCAATATGCCATATCATATTAAAGATGAAGTGGTTCATACTCAATTTGGTGAGGGGATTGTGACTGCAATTGAAGGGGCTATCATGACTATTGCATTTAAGTTTCCTCATGGTATTAAGAAAATGATTCCTAATCCTGCTTTAAGAGCAAAAAAGGAGATTCAATCATGAGTGTAGAACGGATTCAAACATTAAGACAGCTTCTTCATCGCTATAATCATGAATATCATGTGTTGGATCAACCAAGCATCAGTGATGCTCAGTTTGATGCATTAATGCAAGAGTTGATTTCATTAGAAAAACAACATCCAGAAGTATTTGATCCAACTTCACCTACTCAACGTGTTGGTGGTCAAGTATTGGATGGGTTTGAAAAGGTCACTCATCAAGTGATGATGTTGTCGCTTGGTAATGCCTATTCTTTGGAAGATTTAATTGCCTTTGATGCCCGTGTACGATCCATGATTGCACAACCTGTTTATGTGGTTGAAGCCAAAATTGATGGATTAGCCATGTCACTTCATTATGATGAAGGCAAGCTTACTTTAGCAGCAACGCGAGGTGATGGAGTCATAGGTGAAAATGTCACTGAAAACATAAAGACCATCTTTGATGTTCCTTTAAAGTTATCAAAAAACATCACCTTGGAAGTGCGTGGGGAAGTATACATGTCCAAGCAAGCCTTTGCTTCTCT
>DAIDML010000077.1 GCA_027449005.1 Erysipelotrichaceae bacterium
TTGGTTAAGTAAAGCCTCCTCAACATTGAAAGAAGCATTCATGGCTTCAAAGAACATGGCTCCATAAGCACTGCCTAAAGCATAGGTTGGAAAGTAACCAAAAGCAGCACCACTCCAATGCACATCTTGAAGAACACCATGATCATCACTGGTCACATCTAGATTGAGATAAGCTTTGAATTTTTCATTCCAAACTGAAGGAAGATCATCCACGCTTAAACTTCCATCAAACAAGGCTTTTTCAAGTTCATAACGTAACATGATGTGTAATGGATAAGTCAGTTCATCGGCTTCAACGCGAATGAAAGATTGCTCAACATAGTTAATGCCAAAGATGAATTCATCAAAGGAAACATCTTTTAAAGCACTGATGATGGATTGCACATGGGTGTAATGAGGTTGCCAGAAAGCTCTAGTTTTACCAATAAGGTTTTCAAGGAGTCGTGATTGAGATTCATGGAGACCATAAGTCATGGATTGAGCAATGGTCATTCCCTCAAACTCTGGGTTCACTTGACCATTGTAAGTGGCATGTCCTACTTCGTGAATAAAGGCAAAGATACTGGACGTCATTTGATTGGTCAAATATCTCACAGTAACGCGATTATCGAATGCGCTAAAGTGAGAGGAGAATGGATGAACACTCTTAGCAATTGCCCCCGTTTCAAGTGAATAATCCAACACAGGAGCTAAGTAATCAATGAGTTTTTTCTGTTCATCTTCACTGACCGTTGCACTTAGGAAGGCAGGTGCAGGTCGATTGGATGCAAGGACTTTTTGAATGAAAGGCACAAGTTTACTTCTTACTTCATCAAAGAACGCATCATAATCAGCACTTCGCATTCCTTCTTCAAAATCATCAAGTAATTGCTCATACACAGGAAGGGTGGATTCACGATAGGAGACAATCTCTTTAACCATCTCAATCAGTTTAGATAGATAAGGTTTAAACAAATCATATTCATTTTTGGATTTAGCTTCTTCCCAAATGTGTTCTGCTTCACTTTGCAGTGACACAAACTCAATGTACTTGTCTTTTGGTACATTCACCACATCTAAGATATTCTTTAATGATTGTTTGATTTCTTTGCGTTGGACATCCGTTAAATCTTCAGTTAAGGCTTCTTGCATGGTTTGAATGGCTTTCTGATCTATCATGATGGAAAACATCTCTCCAGAGAGGATGCCCATCATTTGGGCACGATAGGAGGCACCTTTCTTAGGAGCTACGGTTGCACCATCCCAATGCAGGGTAGCTAAAGCTAAATTATAGGCCGCGATTTTGGTGCGGAGTTGACGATACGTTTCATAAGCTGACATAATTATTCTCCTTTAATGGTCTCATTGTACCACAATCCTCTTTTCATATTGTATAATAACAACAAGACCAAATGGGTTGATTCTAGAAAGGAAGCTTTATGCAAAACATAGAAGCCTTACTTTTACAACGAGGTGTTACAAAAGAAGATATCATTGACTGTGTTTATTTTCTTCAAGCACAATACTTCGATCATTTAGACAAAAGTCGCATCGTTTACTATGTTGACAGTGTTCTCAATAAGCGTGAAGTCCAACAAGCCATTGCGACAGGCATTGCGATTGATATGGCTGCAGAAGCCAAAATGTTTGGAAGTAATGAGCTTCAAGAGATTATCTTAAATGATGAAGGTCTCTATGGTGTGGATGAAGTATTGGCTTATGGGATATGCAATCTTTATGGATCCATTGCGTTAACTAACTTCGGGTACATTGATAAGATAAAGCCAGGGATCATTGGAAAACTCAATGATGATCACACCACCCAGTGTAATACGTTTTTAGATGATATTGTAGGAGCAGTTGCGGCAGCGGCTGCATCCAAATTAGCACATGACAGGGAGAATTTAGTATGAAGAAACTATTAGCATTAATCGTCTTAGCACTCACGTTAGTAGGATGTGCTTCCACAGGGTTTAAAGCCACACCAGCTAAAGAAGTGAGTGAAAAGCTTGCTAATTTAGAAGATGTTATCGTGGTGTTTGGTCAATCCACATGCGCAGCATGTACTGAATATAAAGTGGTGTTAGAAGAAGTGTTGAAGAATTATCCTGACATTCCGTTGGTCTATGTGGAAACAGATAAAGACAATCGCAGTGATGTCACTGCACTTGTGGAAGCGTATTTACCTAATGCGACTGTAACACCAATTACGTATTTCTTTATTGATGGAACACTGATAGGTCAAGAAACAGGTGCATTTAGATACTCTCAACTTAAAGGGTTTTTAACTGATAAAGGATTCATTAGCGAGTAATGTTTGACAAGAAGGATTGGCAAGCTGCATTGGTACAATGTGGGATTAATAAAGGAGATAACCTGATTATAAG
>DAIDML010000078.1 GCA_027449005.1 Erysipelotrichaceae bacterium
ACTCTTGATTTCAATCCAACCCATTAGTAAACTGTAAGCATGGCGAAGGCCATGCTTTTAATAGGAGAGCCTTATGTCAGTCAATGCAGCTTTTATCACCACCTTAATCTTAAACATCATCATAGCCACATCAAAGTTTGTGATTGGCACACTATTAAAGTGGCCAACCTTGGCTGCCGATGGCATTCATACCTTCAGTGATGGACTCACCAACATCATAGCCTTGGTGTCGATTCGTTTTGCTTCTAAACCAAAAGATGAGAATCATCCCTATGGGCATGGTCGCATTGAGTCATTGGCCATGCTAGTAATTGTGGCATTTTTAGCGTATTTAAGTGTTGAAGTCTTGAGTAAAGGCATTACACAAATTCTTAATCCTGTTCCTATCACCTACAATCCACTCATGATTGTCATGTTAGTGGTCGCCTTCAGTTTTGATATCACCGTTGTCAGTATTAAGTTTATTGTGGGCAGGAAACATCACCATCGTCTGCTGTTAGCGGATGCAAAGCATTCCTTATCCGACATGATGAGTACCGTTTTGGTTGCTGCATCGGCCTTGTTTGTGGTCGGATTAGGATTTGATCCACGCTTTGATGGGGTGTTGTCCGTCTTAATTGGACTGCTTATCTTTAAAATTGCGATTGAAGTGTTCAAAGAAAGTGCAAAAGAATTACTTGATGAAGCCATCTTAACCCCAGAGCGCATTGAAGCGATTGTGCTTACTCATCCTTTGGTTCATTCGATTCATGAAGTACGCTCTCGCTTATCAGGGAAAATCATCTACCTGGATTTTCATGCTCAATGTGATCCTGAACTGACCTTGATCACCACACATACCCTAGTTCATGATTTAGAAGTCATGATTCAAAAGGAGTTGGGTGATCATGTGCATGTGATTGTGCATGTGGAACCAATAGGGCATCATTATCATCAACACTCATCGTTTTAAATCAACAAACATCCTTGAGTGAGCCTTTGAAGTTGTGATATCATTAACATACATCAATCCAGTGGGGGAAGTATAACTATGATTCAATCATTAACGAAGCAAACATTCCATTCTCTACTCAAAGCGTATCTAGGGTCATTAATAATCATCACAACTATCAGTGTGATTGTCCTTGTTTCATTTGTCTTTTTGGTGATGACTTATTTCAATTTTCCAACAGGCATCATAGGAGCCATCCTAACGCAATGGATGATCCTTTTCTTATATGGTTTCGGCACACTCATGGTGGCCTATCTATTGCGAACCAATCAAAAACTGACATGGTCTGTTTTTAAAACAATCATCAATCAATTTCTCGTAAAGTCATTTCGTTTAAGCATTGAGTTGGGCTTGCTGGCGTTCCTATTACTCTTAGGTGGTATCATGATTCCAATATTAATCTGGGTTCTGTTTGCTGTGTTGTTGCTTTATTCTAATGGGGCCTTTTTACTTATCCTTGATTATCCTACTACACCCAATCATCAACTTATCACCATGGGATTTAAAAAAAGTCAAGAGCTTATGAGTTTTATGCGTACGCTAAATGTTGGAAATCTATTAATCTATTCGATTTTTCCGGTTAGTATGGTGAGTAGTTTATCCAATTTATTTAGGTTGTCTTTGGAAGTAAGACAAACGATCTCGAGTGTTAACGTCGCATTTTTTCTTTGTTGGATACCCCTCATTGCGCTTCACATGATGTTTAAATCAGGATTTGTGTATGAGTATTCGAAGACTTTACCGACCATAGAATCCTAAACAAAGTGGACTTTCATTATCGAAAGTCTTTTTTCATGTCTCAATTCAATCCTGCTTTTAGTCTCTAGTCTTGTATGGTATAATAGGTCAAAGCGGAGGTCATGCATATGAGCCTTAAACAAAAACTTAAAGAATTTATCAATCCAGTGGAAGAAGAAGAATACCTTGAAATGGATGGTAAAGCATCCACTTCCATGGATTATGAACAACCCATGAATAAATCGATTTCAAAACTACCTGCCGACACCAAGATGGTGTTGTTTGAGCCACGCAGTTTTGATGAAGCTCAAGAAGTGGGAATGCATCTTAAAGGAGGACGTGCAGCCGTCATTAACTTGCATCGTCTACCAAAAGAGTATTCTCAACGTACCATTGATTTTATTACGGGAGTCATCTTTGCCCTTGATGGAACCATTCAAAAAATAGGTCATAACGTTGTCTTATGTACCCCTAAAAACATGGGTGTTGCGGGAGCCATTCGTCTTAATGAAAGTGAGTAGTCTTCATGAGTACTCCATTTAAGATTGTAAAGGAAGGGTATGATAAACTGGCGGTGGATTATAAGATTTCTATCTTAGAATCCAGCATTGATCAACTCTCCAAGAAATTGGAGATTTATGAAAAAGAAGTCAGTGTCACCCAAGAGTCCTATCAAAAACTTAAGGCTAAGCACACGATGCTTGTCTCAGACTTGGCTTCTAAGGAGCGAGCAGCCGATGAAATAGCTCGTCTTGCGTTAAGAGAAGCCAATGTGGTCATTGAACAAGCCAATGAACATGCGAACATGATTGTGAATGAAGCCCTTCATACCGCAAAAACCCTCCTTAAAGAGTTGGTTCGCATTGCGAATGAAGGAAAAGAAAGCAAAACACAACTGCTTGAGAAACTTCATGCCTTACAAACCATCATTGAAGGGTTAGAATTTCCTATGATCGATAAGTTGATGATTAGGTGTAGTAGGATGATCAAGGATAAGTAAAAAGGCCACTTTGTTTAGGATTCTATGGTCGGTAAAGTCTTCGAATACTCATACACAAATCCTGATTTAAACA
>DAIDML010000079.1 GCA_027449005.1 Erysipelotrichaceae bacterium
TCGATTTCATGATTCAGTATCATTGATTTAAGTGTTTTTAAAGGAATCTTCTTCACTTCTAAATGTTCTCCAGGATCAAGATTTTGTTCAATGAAGGTGAGATCAGTGGCCATATAACACGCAATCTTTTCAGAGTTATAAGCTGGTGTGGGATAAAAAGAGCCCATGTAAGTGAATGAAGTGCTATGATACCCACTTTCTTCAAGCAGTTCACGTTGTGCACATACCAATGGATCTTCTTGATAACCAAGCTTTCCCGCAACCAATTCAATCATGAATTTCTGCGTTCCATAACGGTATTGTTCAACCACAATCACCTCATTGTTTTCATCAATGGCACAGATGCAAACCCCACCCGAATGTTCGATCAGTTCGCGATATCCTTTTTCTCCTTCAATGTCCACTTCATTCGCATAGACATTCAGGATTTTTCCTTTATATACTTGCTTTGTTACGGTTGTTTTCTCATTTTTTTTCATAGGGACATTATACCACTATTCCTTGAAATGGTGCTTAAACGAAGACTTTGGCTGTGGTATAATACGATGAGGAGAGATTTATGAAAAAAACTGGATTCATTACCTTTGAAGGTCCAGATGGTAGTGGCAAAACCACCATATCACGAAAAGTGGTGGAAGCACTCAAAAACGAAGGGTACGATGTGGTGTATACACGTGAACCTGGAGGGATTGAGATTGCGGAAGAAATCCGAAATGTCATCTTAGATCCGAAAAATACCAAGATGGATATTCGTACAGAAGCCTTACTTTATGCCGCTTCTCGTCGTCAACATCTTGTAGAGAAAATACTACCTGCTTTAGAGGCACAAAAACTTGTGATTTGTGATCGTTTTGTTGATTCATCTTTGGCTTACCAAGGGGTTGGCCGAGGGATTGGAATTGATGAAGTTTTTCAAATCAATCAATTTGCGATTGACGATCATATGCCTGAGTTAACACTCTACTTGGATGTCAATGCGCAAACAGGATTATCACGCATTACCTCACGTAAGTTTAAAGATCGTCTTGATCAAGAAGATATTTCATTTCATCTTGAAGTGGTGAAAGGGTATGAACAGGTGGTAGAACGATTCAAAGATCGTATTGTGAAGATTGATGCAAACCGATCCATAGCAGCGATTGTGCAAGAAGCTTTAAAAACAATTCATGAGAGGGTATTGGATTAATCATGGCTAGGAAGAAAAAAGCGACAGCCCAAGAAATGGCTTCAGCATCACCATTGGTGCCGCTTTTTACATCTTCTCAGCTTCTTGAATCTCAACCCATTGTCTATCAAATCTTAAAAAACAGTTTTCAAAACAACAAAGTCAATCATGCCTACTTATTAACAGGCAGTGATCAGACCCAACTGCTTCAAATTGCTTTACTCATGGCGCAAAGCTTGGTGTGTGAACAACCAGATACATTGGCTTGCTCAGCTTGTGATTCCTGCCTTAGAGTGAGTAAGAATCTCTATAGCGATGGAGTCATCATCAATAGTTATCCTTCAAGCATAAAAAAAGAAGACATTCTTCAAATGCAAAGTGATTTAGCTAACACAGCACTTGAACAAGCACAAAAAAAATATGCGATTATTCATCACATTGAACACAGTTCTTCTGAAGCGGCTAATTCACTGTTGAAATTCATTGAAGAACCTCAATCGTCTTCACTCACCATCATCTTAACCACAACTGATGAAAACAGCGTTCTACCAACCATACGTTCACGCTCACAAATCATTCGTTGCACCAACAAAGTTGAATCGTTTCATCCATCTCAATTTGAAGGATTAGAAGCATCAGATGAACTCACATGGTATGCCTATGAGGCCTGTGCTACTTCACGATTGGATGTCGAGAAACTTAAAAATAAAGAAAGTTTTCCTTTAGCCATTGATTCCTTTAAGAAAAGTATTACGATGATCAATGAACGTCATCCTTTCATGGTTCATGGACAGAAAAATGTGTTTAACCTTAAAGATATACAGGCGAAAGAGATCGTCATTGATACATTAACCATCCTCAGTCGCTTGTTTAAGGAAGTGGCTGCTCATCAATTACCATTCAATGTGAGGTTAAACCCTGAACAAGGATTAAAAGGATTGATTTTAACACAACAGTGCCAACAAAACTTAACCCACAACGCTAATCTTAATCTTTGTGTTGATTTGTGGTTAATTGAACTGGGAAATATTTTAAAGGAGGAGAGCGTATGAAAAGTTTTATTGCCCGTACACTCTACAATCAACG
>DAIDML010000080.1 GCA_027449005.1 Erysipelotrichaceae bacterium
CATGGTGGTGGTTGATCCAGGAGTTGGAACCAGTCGTGTGGGAGTGGTGGCAAAAACCAAACAAGGACATTTGATTGTGACCCCCGATAATGGAACCTTAACTCATATTCAAACCACCATCGGTTTAAGTGAAGTAAGAGCCATACGCCCCGAACTAAGACTATCCAGTCCCCATCAAACCAATGTGTTTCATGGAAGGGATATCTTTGCCTATGTCAGTGCTTTGCTTGCCAGTCAAAAGTTAAACTTTGAGGATGTTGGTGATCTTCATGAACCGACTTTATTTCTTCTTCAAGAACCAGTGCAAAAGGAAGATTCACTTTCAGGTATCATTGAAATCGTAGATCCTAATTTCGGTAATGCCTGGAGTAACATTCCTGTCGCATGGCTAAAGTCATGGAACTTAACAAGTGAAGACAAGATTGAAGTGATCATTCAATCTAATGGGTTTGAATGTGTGCTTTCGTGTGGCTTTGCCCCAACTTTTGGCCATGTGAGTCCACAGGAATGTGTGCTGTATCATAATGAACTGGATTGTGTTGCGATTGCGCTTAATCAAGCTAGTTTTATTCAAACTTATCATGTCAGTTATGGTCCACAATGGATCATTACCTTAAGGAGAATCGTATGAGTCAACCATTGATCTTGCAATCCGATTTTGGGTTAAGTGATGGTGCAGTCAGTGCTATGATGGGAGTGGCATTAAGCATTGATCCTTCACTCAAACTTTTTCACAACACTCATGATATTGAGCCTTTCAATATTCATGAGGCGTCTTATCGTCTTTATCAAGCCATCCAATATTGGCCTGCAGGCAGTGTGTTTGTGAGCATTGTGGATCCAGGGGTGGGAAGTCAGCGAAATAGTGTGGTGATTGAACTTGAAAACGGTACATTACTGGTCACACCCAACAATGGCACCACCACGCATATTGCTTCCTTCTTAAAGATAAACTCCATCCATGAAGTTGATATTCAAAAACACCGTCTTAAAAACCATCAAGACAACTATACCTTTGATGGACGTGATCTATATTCAGCTTTAGGGGCAAAACTAGCCAGTGGACAAGTGAGTCTTACAGAAGTTGGAAGAGTTTTAACCAAAGATGAATTGATCACCATTTCAATTGGAACGTTTACTCAAACACCATACACATGCACAGGTTGTGTTGAAATCTTGGATGTGCGTTTTGGCAGTTGTTGGACAAGCATACCTTATGATGCATTCAAAGCATTGAACCCTATTTTGAAAGAAAAGTTTAAAGTCACGATAACACACCATCATAAAGTGCTCTTTGATGATGAAGTGGTGTTTGGACGAGGATTCAATGATGTCGGTGTAGGCAGTTCACTTCTTTACAACAACTCTCTCAATCGCCTTGGATTAGCCCTTAATCAAGGTTCCTTTGCGAAAGCGCATCACATAACACCAGGATTGGATGTTGAAGTAAAAATCTCAAAAATAGAGCGTTAAACAATCACACACATTGACAAAGCATCATGTGCGTGATATCGTATCTCAAAACAAGACCTTAACAAAGAGGCCGCGATGCATCATTAGCAAACCTGTGAGGGATCATCGCCGAAGTAAGTAACCCTTACTGGGCTCATGTTGAATAAACATGGGACTGTTGATTGAGTGTGCCCAACACTGAATCAATGCGCTTTGTTAGTGGGAGGGCAGAAGGAAGCTTTCACAAGCCATGAGCCTTTTGCTCATGGTTTTTCTGTTCTGGAGGACATTATGAACCCTACGACCTTACTTCCTTCCACCATATTCATGAATCAAGTGAATTTAAAGACCTTGATTCAAGAACATGGAACCCCACTGTATGTGATGAATGAAAGCTATATTCGACATCAAGCACAGCTCTTTAAAGCTTCCTTTCAGCATGCTTCTTTTCAAACAGAAATATTTTATGCCTCTAAAGCCTTCCTTACCTTGGCTATGGCAAAACTCATTGAAGAAGAGGGATTATCATTGGATGTCGTTTCATTAGGAGAATTAATGACGGCGATCAAAGCAGGATTTCCATCGCAAAGAATCCTCTTTCATGGCAACAACAAAACTCTCCTTGAACTCCAAACCGCACTAAAACAACCCATTCAGGAAAACAATTTGTGTTTGTGGATGGAAGCATGGCTGATCATATCCGTACTGCCCTCTATCAAGCCAAATACGAAGCTAAGATTCTGGAAC
>DAIDML010000081.1 GCA_027449005.1 Erysipelotrichaceae bacterium
TAAAAAAGTAGCACAATCGGGAAGAGTGGATCTTCTATCATTATATTTATCATTGAGTGAGAACAATGAGGAAAGGGTAAAGCATGCACTTGAAGATGCATTGCTTGGGGAAGCATGGTACATGGACTAGATAAGTTTAGAGATCATTTTAAAGACTATAAACAACATTACATCCTTATTGGAGGATCAGCTTGCACCCTATTAATGGATGAAATGGGTTTAACCTTTCGAGCGACTAAAGATGTGGATGTGGTGATTGTCCTTGATTTAGTCAATGAATCGTTTCTTAGGCATTTTCATGAATTCATTGAGGAAGGTGGATATGAGTTAAGGGAAGTTGGACAAAAAACACAGTTTTATCGTTTTACACACCCTGCTAATCATCTCTTTCCTAAACAGATAGAACTGTTTTGTAAAGCATCCGGTGTATTTAATCTAAAGCATCAGCAAAGATGCATACCCATTCTAGTTGATGATAACATTGTTAGTTTGTCGGCAATCCTACTTGAATCTCATTATTATGATTTGTTACTGTCTCGTAAACGTGAGTTGGATGATATCTCAATGATTGATCTTGAAACCATGATCCTGTTTAAGATTAAAGCCTATCTGGATAACCGTTTAAGAAGATCAAGTGGTGAAAGAGTAGATCTTGTCAATGTTAATAAACATCGAACAGATATCTTGAAACTAATTTTGATTGTTTCAAAAGAAACTAAACTTAGTCTGGATGATCAATTAAAAAATGATGTCATCGCATTTATTGAAAAAATAAGGTTTGAAACTCCTAATTTAAGTAACATTGGACTTATCAATGTATCTATAGAGGATTTGATATTAGTGTTAGAACAGACTTTCCTAAGTGATTAAAACAATACAACAAGAGTTGTTCTAAATACGATATTTGTTTCATACCAATAATAAATGATGAAGTCGGATTAATCGTGTGATAAAATGCAATCATGAAACGTGTTAAGGGGAACCTTTGGTTTAATATCATTCTCATCCTTGCCTTGACGTTGGTAGGGTTGTTTGTTGCACTTTATGATAGTTATGAGATTGTTTTTGAATCTTTAAAAGCGCTTAATCCAGTGCGATTAGTTTTAATTGTGTTGTGGGGAATGTCTCCTACGCTCATTTGGGGATACAGTCTTACCCTCATGGCAAAAAAGATTCATCCTTCTTACACCTACAAACAAGGGCTTATTAATGCTTTTATTGGAGCATTCATGGCGGGGATTACCCCATCCAGCACAGGAGGACAACTAGCCCAAATCAACACCTATAAAAAACAAGGCTTAAGATCATCTCAAGGGGTTGGTATTGTATGGATGGACTTTTATCTTTACACCATCACCATTGTATTCATGACTTTATTGCTTTATCTACTCAATATTCAACGATTTCAAAATGCATCCATTACGCTCCTATTTGGATTTGGTCTCAGTGTCAATATCTTTATCATTGTTGTATTGTCACTTATTGTGGTGAATCGTATGGTTTCTGAAAAAATCACCTTTTGGGGAATGAACCTGATTACCAAATGGGCTTGGATTAAAAACAAAGCCAAGGCAAGAGAAAAATGGAGTGGTTCACTCCATCGTTTTCATGATGCGATCATGGAAATCCAAACAAAGAAAACCATGATAGGTCAATTACTTGGATTAAATGTCTTAAGACTGTTGGTGTATTATGCAACTCCTTTTGCGATCAGTCGTGTCATTGGATTGGATTTATTCTGGCGTGATCTTCCACACTTCCTTGCCTTATCAGCGTTTGTCATGACAGCCAACACCTTTGTACCTCTACCTGGGGCTTCAGGAGTGACAGAAAGTGTGTTTGTGTTAGCCTATTCAACCGTAGTGGGTAAAGCTACTGCGGCTTCAACCATGATCTTATGGCGTTTTGCGACTTTTCATGTGGTGGTATTAATAGGGGCAGTCTTCTTTTTGAGAATGAGAGGCATGAAGTTAAAAGATCTTAAAACCACCACCATTCAAAGTGTTGAAGGTGAAGAAGAAATCAACATCCATGAAGGATAGAGCTTTTTTAATTGAATTTTAATCTTGGTTGAAGGTGGCTTTAATGATTGAGGAGTATACTACAATCATTCAATAAGGAGATTGATCATGATTACATTTGAACAAGTCGAAAAATTAAGAGGCATTACTGGGGTATCCTTTAATGATGCAAAGGAAGCATTAGAGAAGTGTGATGGGGATATGTTAGAGGCGGTGTTGTTGTTGGAAAGAAGTGGTAAGGTTAAATCTAAAGAACAAACGGCTTCCACCTCTTCAACATTTCAAGAACAAAAACAAGAAGAGAAAACCAATCCAAAACATGAGGATGGCTTAACCAAATTCATTGATTGGTTAAAGCATGTGCTTCATTTAGGTAACATTAATGATTTTGTTGTGTATAAAGCTGATCGTGATGTGATTGCGATTCCATTAACTATTTTTGTGATTTTACTGGTGTTTGCAGCCTTTTGGGTGGTCTTCCCATTAATGATCATTGGGTTGTTCTTTGGGTTTCGATATCGTTTTGCGGGACCTAATTTCAGTGACAATAAAGTGAATCGTTCCATGGGAATTGTTAGTGATGCAACACTGAAAACTGGAAGCATCGTGAAAGAGAGTGTTGAATCCATTTCTAAAGAATTCAAGAAAGATGATCAATCATGAAGAAAGTGTTACTCATTGAAGATGAGCCACAAATTGCTCGTTTTGTTCAGCTAGAGCTTCAACATGAAGGGTATGATGTTACGCTTGCGTATGATGGACGGGAAGGATTA
>DAIDML010000082.1 GCA_027449005.1 Erysipelotrichaceae bacterium
GATCTCAGAACCATAGATAAAGAGATGATCTTGAAGCGTGTAATAAAATGGTTTAATGCCAAAGTGATCACGTGCCGCAAACAAGCGTTGAGTGTCTTTGTGATAAATCACAAAAGCGAACATTCCTCTTAAATGTTCAACTATCCCTTCCCCATATTCTTCATACCCATGAAGGATTACTTCTGAGTCAGACTGGGTTTTAAACGAATGCCCTTTTTGAAGCAACACTTCTCTGAGTTCTTGGTAGTTGTATATCTCGCCATTGAAATTTAAGACCAGTGAATTATCCTCATTAAAAATGGGTTGATGCCCATGGTCTAAGTCAATGATGGATAAGCGACGAAATCCCATGGCGATATGTTCATCCACATAAAATCCTTCACCATCCGGTCCACGATGGATAATCGTATCATTCATTTGTTTAATAATTTCTTGTTTATGTTGATTAGAATCTAAAAACCCTACAAAACCACACATGTTTTTTCCTCACTTTATCCTACAACGTTTATTCGTTCATTGTTTCTTGAACCTGAAACCACTTTAATTTTTGCCGATGAAACCAATTCAACAATTTCCGCATCATCATCTGCTTCAAGACGTTGTTGTTCAGCTTTTAAGTAACATTTAATAATAAAAGGTGTTTTAAACGCTTGCGGCATTTGGGCAATCACATGACTGGATTTGTCAATGGATTTAGAGATATACCCATCCACAACCTTCTTAACAGAACCACGTGGAGCAACCCCTAGAATAGCAGCTTCTTCACTTTCCATGGCTTCCAGTAAGGCATCAATCTCATCCAAGGATAAATATGGTCTGGCTCCATCATGAATCAGTACGGTATCTTCTTTAATGGCCATTAACCCATTGATGACACTGTCTTGACGACGAATTCCACCATTCACCATCACCACATGACCACTATCTGAAGACTTTAAAATCTTAGGCATGTCTTTTTTATTGGTAACGACCACAATTTCTTTGCATCGTGGATCGGAGAGAAACAATTCCATGGAATGTTGGAGCACGGTTTTACCATTTTTAAGCACCATGAACATTTTGTCATAGCCTAAACCTGAGCGTGTTCCTTTTCCTGCAGCTAACAACAATACAGCATAATTCATACAGTTACCTCGCCATTATTTTAACACACCCCCAATCAAATATGTGAAATGCATAAAATAACTTTTTTACATTGATTATCATCATCTTCCCTCCTTATAATAATGGTATCAGACACGGTGCACATAGTGCCTAATAGGGAATTTGGATCGCCAAAGCTGCCCCAGCAACTGTAAAACTGACAAACTACTCAAACCACTGTGATCCTAGACATGGGAAGGGAGTAGCAAGGACGACGTTTTAGCCAGTAGACCTGCCATGGACTGACAACCTTAATCTTCTGGGTGCAAGATTACAAAGGCATTTACTGTCTTTTTTGCACATCCACTGGATGTGTTTTTTACTGAAAGGAGTCCATATGAACAAAAAATGGATAAAATTAGTTTCTGTTTTGGTTCTTGGGACAGTGTTGTTTCTAGGTGCACAACATTTACTAAGACCCAAAGGCATTGAAGGCGATAAGAGCATCACTCTCATCATTCAACACGAGAGCATTGGCCAAACCCTCAATGTGAACACCAACGCATTAACCCTTGGCGAACTCTTTGAAGAGTTACACGAAGCTGAAAAATTAAGTATTACTTTCTCTGGTGCTAAAACCGCACATGTTTTCTTCCTCACTTTATCCTACAACGTTTATTCGTTCATTGTTTCTTGATCCTGAAACCACTTTGAT
>DAIDML010000083.1 GCA_027449005.1 Erysipelotrichaceae bacterium
TATTCCATGATTGAGAGATAGGGTGATTAAAAAATGAAATCATACCATTTCGTTGACTGTCGGATAATTCTTGACTCAACGACTTAACAACATCAATTGGATTTGATGAGGTTATGGCTTGTGAAAGTATTTCATGGACCAATGAACCAACTTCTTGTGGTTTTAAACGATTTTGAAGATCAAGAGGTGAGAGACTGCTTAAAGGTTGTTCAGGTTTGATTTGTAGAGGTAAAGGGGACACTTCAATGATTGGTTTTTCCTGAAGTGATACAATACCACTACGTTTAGGATCATCAACTTCCACTACTTTAAGAATGTCTGTTGGGAAATAGGTCTTTAGTCCTGACAGTAACCCGTTAATTCCTTTTGATTTTAAAATCATGGAGGTGTTCAATGTAGAAGGCATAAATGGAACGTCCTTATTCACTCCTACACAAATCATTTCTTTTTCTGCACGAGTTAAAGCCACATACCACAATCGTAAAGCTTCTTCATAAGCCGCTTTCTTCTCCAAATACAACAATGCTTCTCGTACAATGTTCTTAACCTCAATGCCATAATCTTGTTTGATTCTAAGGGTGAATCCATAGTCTGGATTCACAATGACTTGATCTCTTGAAGCATGCACTGAAGTTGATTCATCATTAAAGACATAGACTAAAGGAAACTGTAGACCCTTTGAAGCATGAATGGTCATAACTTTAACCACATCATCACTTAACGCAACATCCATCGCTTCTGCAATCTTCGCTTCTTTTAAATGTTCTAGACTTTGAATGAATGCAGCAAGTCCTCCTTGATGAGAAGATTCAAAATCCACTGCTTTTTGAATGAGGGCATCAATGTTAAGTTTCCCTTGCGAGTCATTATGATGATAAAAATCATTAAATTTAGCGCATTCATGGATGGCTTGTGAAAGTGATGAAGCACATACGGTGTGTCGGAGGTGTTCAAGGGAGTTGGCCAGTTCTGGATAAAACGTAGTGAAAGCTTGTGTTAGACCATTTTGAAGTTTTAGTTTTGCAACATCCTCTGTGGTTAGCATTGTAAACTGACTTAATAAGACACCACTTAAGTAGAACTCACTTGGAAATAAACAGTAATTTGCAAGCATAAGTAGTTGAGTAATCGAAGGGTGTTTTAGAAAGCCTTGAGGTGAGTTAATGAAATGAGGAATTCCTTTTTCCTCAAATAACTTTTTAAGCGTTTCTTTTTGAGCATGGGACTTCACTAGCACACAAATGTCCTTAAAAGGAACATTCAAGTTGTGGTGACGATCAATAATATCTTTGGTGATAAAACGAGCTTTGATGTGATCGGCTGCATTCTCATAGGATTTCGTCTTAAACTCCTCACTGCGTTCTGATGCATCCTCATCTTCGTCCATTTCCTCAGTTTCAGAGTTAAAAGATTCTTCTTCCTCTTCTTGAGTCGCTTTGTTTACTTTGATGTAAGTCACAGGAGTTATGATTTCTTTTTGAGCCTCTTTACCCACACTTACATGATCATTTTCAAGGTAAACATCACTAAAACCTTCTATATTCATAAGCATATTGAAAAGAAGGTTATTAAACATAACGATAGGCTCACTCGATCTGAAGTTATGAGGTAAAGTGAAATTTGAGGATGTTCCATTCTTGATCATGGAGCGCATGAGTTGTGGCTTAGCACCTCTAAATCGGTAGATGGATTGTTTGACATCGCCTACCCTAAAGACGTTTTTCCCATTGGAGATTAAAGTGATGATTTCATTTTGAACATCATTGGTGTCTTGAAATTCATCCACTAAAATGTCACTGAATCGTGATTGGTAGAACGCAGGCACATCATAATCTGGATGTGTTAGGATAAGGTAAGCCAATCGCTCCATATCATCAAATTCAATGACTTTAAGTGCTTGTTTTTTATCTTGCATCAAAGTAGATAACTCTTTAACACATCCTATCAACAATTCGATATGAGGAAGAAGGCTTAACACATCATGAACATGATCTTGAATATCATTAAAGGATTGTACAAGGTTTTGAATTGATTTCTGAAGTGCAGATTTTGCCTCCTTATAGGATTCATGCTGACTGATTCTTGGAATTCCTCTTACCCAAGATGGACGATGCAAGTTCTTAATCACAGTTTGGAATTGTCCTTGACTAAGCATTGAATGCATGGATTGTAATGAACTATAAAGCTCTTTTACACCATCCATAGGTGTGTCAGTAGTGGATCCTAAAATAAGGACTTGATTACACCACTCAATCGCTTCATTGAGTTGGTTCATAAGCGATTCACATAAGATGGGTTCAATGATGAGTAAAGGATCTGAATGAAGTTGTAACGTCCTCTCATCAAATGATTCTGGTTGAAGTTGTAAGCGACGAACTTGATAAATCTCTTGAATGATTTTCTTAAACTCTGTGAAGTCAAAAGATGAGGTTGAAATCAATGATTGAGTGGATTGAAATGCTTGTGGATGGTGAAGGATGGCGTTGTGAATGACAATATCACTGCATTCATCAAATAATCGTTGACTTGTCCCATCATCCAGGACGTTTCGACTCATTTCAGGATCAAGATTCAAAACATAGGAGAAATCTTTAATGAGCGATAATGCGAAACTATGAATGGTCGAAATCATTGCGGTATCAATCAAGGATAGCTGTTCTTTAATAAATGCTTTTAATTGGTCATCATGACTCTCTTTATAAGCATTTGTTAATTGAATCTTCAAGCGATCTTTCATTTCATGAGCGGCTGCTTCAGAGAATGTCAATGCGCAAATCTGATTCACACTAATGCGATCATTCAAAATGCGTGTCATTAAGCGTTTGATTAATAAAGTGGTCTTGCCTGCTCCAGCTGAAGCGGAGACTAAAATGTTAGTCCCATTCAGATGAGCGATTTGATGGGTTAAAGCTTCGATACTCATTCGTCCCCCTCCTTTTCAACTTCTTGTTTCTTCAATACAACATCACCTTCATATAAGGGTGGTCTTTTTGGGAATGTTTTCGAGAAATGACAGATGGTTTGATACTCACAATACTGACATACGAGGGGTTCTGCGGGATTCTTATCAATCTTTCCTTCATTTAGTTGATGAATGAAGGTTGAAAAGATAACATCAAGCGCTTCTTGAACTCCTTTTTCAATATACAAGTAGTTGGATTTAGGAGTGAAATCTTTTTTGAAATTATAGCGATCTTGTTCACCAAAGTAATGGGATGCGGTTTCACTGTTGATGTATACTCCATTGAGCTTTGCTTTACTTAGGAAAAGTTCTCGATGGTTAACAGAATTGACTTCATATTTGGGGTTGGTGCTTCTAAAGTTAAAGTTATATTGTGGCTTTGCGTTAATTGACGTGTTCTTAAGATTGTAGTAATGAACTCCAGTAGGTTTAAGTCCTGTTTGTTTTGAGTAAAGAAGTTGATAGGTAAACAATTGAATTTGACGTCCAGTGAGAAACTTCTCTTTCTTAATGGCTTTCGCAGAGGATTTGTAGTCAATAATCCTAAATGAGTGATCATGATGATCGATACGATCAATGAAGCCATTGAATAAGAATGTTGAGTCTTGTAGCTTCATTGTTTCATGAAGTTCAACTTCGCTTTCATAAGGTTTGAAATGAGTCATTTCTTCAATGTGTTTAAAACGTTGGATTGTGAGTAATAATTGCTGTGTTAGTAGTTTAAAGATGAGGTCTAACGTGTGAGTATGATAAGGAAATAAATGAGCAGTATCAAATCGATAATCCACCAGTGCGCTCATAATGAAATCTTCATCCAGTTTCGGCATCTGTAATTCAACCCATTGTTCTAAAACAAAGTGCATCATCGTTCCCATATGGGCAACACTGATGCCTCCATCAATGACCTTAGATAATCTAAGTCCTCGATTAAAGAAGTATTGATAGGAGCAGTTGAAGAATTGTTCCACTGAGGAAACTGAACCTTTAATTACATTATCTTTAAAGAATAAAGAAGTGGAAGTTAAAGAGGATAACCCCAATGCCTTGTTCAAAGGATGGGAAGCATGTCTAGCAACAGGCCAAGGAAGCACATCAGCAGCATTAACTCGCTCTTTTAAGTTAATGGCTATTTCCATTGGTTTTCCTTCCATAGAGGCATTTAGGTAGGATAAGTAAGTATGAAATGCTTGCGTAAAAAGATGTTCTTCATAAGCAACTAGAGCTAAGTTACGTTCACTTAAACTAGGATACGCTGAAAGTTTAATCAAGTAAGATTCATCAATTAAACCACTGATCTTTTGGGTTGGAGGATAATGTTTTGCGCTTGCTCCCATGATGATTAATTGATCACATTCTCCTACGAATACGTGAGACAAATCATGAATCATCACATTGGTAGTGGATTGAATGGAATTAAATGAGAGTGACTTAAGTTGATGGATGAGTAAGTTTAGTTGTTGTGCAGAATCTAAAGATGATTTTAAAATGGCTTCACATATAGGTTTCATCTTACTGAGAGCGTAGTGTTGATCAACACTGAGATCTCTTCTAGAGATCAAGAAGAGATACACATCTTTAATCCATGTAGTCATAGTCCAAGAAGACAAAGTGTTAATGATATGATGACGTGACAATTCTGCTTCTATTTCAAGTGAAACTAAATTATGGATATCACGTGTAAATAAGTCGCTTTTTAATGTTAAGGATTGAACATGATTAAAAGGAGAAAACAAAGCTTCAAAAGGAATATTGAAGGTTTCAATGTATTTGAGTAGTGAAGGAGTGTTAGGATGTGGAATCAAGTTATGTTTACACATCTTAATAAAGTGATCTAAATTTGGGGTGACATGATAGTCGCATGCACTGATGAATGAGGAAACAATAGGGGAAGAAGATGCAATGGATGATTTGAATGGAATGTTCAGTAAGTTGAGGGCATGAGTTAATAATGAGATATCTGAAGGATTAGCACAAAGAATGCTTGTTGTAAGCATTGGATTTTTAACAATGTGTTGTGCGATGCCATGAGCTTCCAATGCAGGGTTTAAAGCATGACGAATATGCTTCTCACTCTCTAAAACTTTAATTGGATACTCTTTAGCATGACTCTCAAGCAATGCTTGTATAAGGACATGATCGATGGCTGAAGCAGGTTGAGGATGAATCCAAACATCTAAATCCTGTGAGAGCTTTGATACAGCTGTATTGATTGAATCAAAAGAATTCAATAGAGGTTGAAGTGCTAAACAAATTCGCTTGATGTCTCTTTCCTTCTCATTATCTTCAGGAAGTGATTCAAATGAAATATTGAGATGATGACAGTGAATGGCGAAGTCAATTAGACTCATTTGATGATCTAAATAGCCTAAGGATGATGAAAGAACCATGCAAGAATCTTTTAATTTTGATATGATAGGGATTGCTTGAATCTTCATGTCTAAAGATGAAGGAGCAAGATTTAAAAAACGCTCCTTAAAAGCATGAAGCGTTAATACAGAGACATTAAAACAAGTGTTCTCTTCTTTTAATAGGTGTTTCATGATCGCATCATGAATTGATGATGGTGCAATGATAATTTTCATAGTGAACTCCCCTAAACGACATTATACAAGATAAGCGAGGTTATATGAGTCAAGAAATTAAACTTGCCAAGTCATCTTTGTTTTTATCCGCCTTTTTGTGGGGTTTTGGCTTTGTGGCGGTAGAAGGTGCCCTAAAATCTGGATGGCATCCGATGGCGTTACTGTCTGTCCGTGGATTAATTGGAGGATGCTTGCTTCTTCTTTTCTCCTACAAAAGACAATTTTGGAAGAATAAGAAGATGTTAATTGAAGGATTTAAAGCAGGCACTTTCTTAACCTTAGGATTTGTTGGTCAGACCTATGGACAAGCCTTATCTGGTCCTGCCAATGCCTCTTTCATTACTGCCATGTATGTCATTTTTGTGCCATTGATTGGAGCAATGTGGTATAAACACAAGATATCACTCCTAGTGATTCTAATGTCCATCACTGCTTTCTTAGGAGTAACCCTCATTACAGTTCAAAGCTCATTGAGTGTCAATCCAGGAGATGTATGGTTGTTAGCGGGAGCCATTTTCTTTGCGATTCACATCATTAAATTAAGTCAATTGGCTTCTTTTAATGATAGTTTATCCCTCACAACCATCCAATTGTTTACAATGTCCTTGATTTCTAGTACATTTATGGTAATAACACGTACAAATTTTTCGTCAAGTGGTTTATACTATGTGTTGTATATTGGTTTAATCAGCAGTGGAGTCGCTTTCTTTCTTCAAACCTTTGGTCAGAAATCATTGGAATCCTCAGTAGCCTCAATCATTCTTACATTTGAAGCCATCTTTGGAGTTCTAGGTTCTGCCTTCGTGTTTAAGCTGATGATTCCGACACAAACATGGATTGGTGGGATTTTGTTGTTAGGATCTGTCTTTGTTCTAGAAGCAATACCACTAATGAATAAGAAGAGGTTATAACCCATCCGAAAGGGGGCCAGTCATGTCTGTCACGGAGATTTTATTGCAGATTCCAGACGTTCGCAAGGAGAACGGACGTTGCGCCTTCAATGGTTACTTAGAAGACTACCTCACTATGATTGAGGAAGGTCATCCTTGGTATCCACAATTCCAAGCATTGTTTGAAATTAATCCTAACTTTAGAATTATAGTGGATTATACTTTTGGAGTGAATCCAAACTTAGTAACCAACCAAATCATTCGCTACAAGGACATTTTAAAACTACCAGAAAGACCAATCAGTGTTCCATACATCGTGTATGGAGATACCTCTAAAAAAGTAGGAGTTGGGTTTATCTTTGGTGGAAGTAAGAAAGAAGATTATCTGATTTCAAAAGGATACTACTTTGCTTTAACTGAACCAGAAGCCATCTTCCAAGATCATCGCAATTATGTCATGGCGTGTGTTAGTGATCCAAGCATGTATGATGCATCACTGATTAAAAAAATCATGATGGATCAAATGACCATTGGTAATGCACAACGTGTGTTAGATAATCATGTCTTCAAGAAACTTGATGATGCAGTGAGTGCTTGCTTAGCATTATCCCAAAACATTAAAGATCATGTGATTAAAGAAATTCCAACACTTGAAGATCGTAGTTCAACCATTGCGCATGCGATCGTATCATGGTATTTGTTGAAGAAAGCGGTCTATGTCATGACCATGACGAATAAGCCACTCTTAGCTCAACTTGAAAACAATATAAAAGCACAACGTCATCAAGCTAAAGTTAATGCAGACTCCTTAGTTTTCATGCCTTTATCTGAAATGTGGCGTTTATAATCAAGGTATAAAAAATGCAGATTTAGTTCACACTAGATCTGCATTTTTATGTTCCTTCTTTTTCTTTAATGCACATGTGGCGCATAATCCAGATATCTCAAGCTGATGAGAAAAGACTTCAAATTCATAATCATGTTCAATGGTATCAAGGATACTGTGCATTGGACACATCTTGATGGGAATCATCGCATGGCATTCAACACATACCAAGTAATGTTTGTGTGTAGGGGCAACCAACTCAACCATTGTGCTTTGAGTGATGGAGTTATAGGATTTGTGAATGAGATTAACTTGAGATAATGAATCAATGGTGCGATAGATGGTTGAAAGATTAATAGGATGAGCATGACTTCGGCAGTAATCATCCAACTGCTCTACTGAAACAGGCACTTTTAAATCACGTAAAGCATCGAGGATGATTTCACGCTGTTTAGTGTATTTAAGGTTAACTCGTGCGAGTAGTTCTCTTGGTGTGTTCATAAGTGAAAAAATTATATCATACTTCTTTCATGTTTTCTTTAACTTCACTTAAGTGTGTTGAAGGGATTAAAACAAGATAAGGGTGAATATCTTCAATCGACGCTTGAATAACAAATGAACAATCAGTGTCATTGACGCTAACATTCACATCATACTTCTTACGTTTAAAGCTCTCCCATAATGAGAATGCATAATCAAAATGTACATTGAAATAGAGATAGGGTTGATATGAGATGGGTTCTATGAGTGCTAGTTTTAATGTGTC
>DAIDML010000084.1 GCA_027449005.1 Erysipelotrichaceae bacterium
TCATCAAAGGCTTCACCAGTACGACCATCGTATAAAATCGTCTTACCATCATCAGCCATTTGTGCTTCAGCCATGATTGCTTTAAGTTCATCGTTATTAATGCCATCAAAGACTGGCGTAGCAAATTTCACACCCAATTTCTTAGCAGCCATACCCAAATGAATTTCAAGCACTTGCGATTGATGTGAAACTCTTAGGAGAAGCAGGTGGTGAAATTGATCTGAAGAAGATGAATGCGGAAGAAGTTGAAGTGCTTGCCGATATTGAAGTTCGCAGTGAAATCGAAACGGTCTACAGTGTGGATGAGGATGAAATTCCAGAACCTGCTGTGGATGTGGATATCGATGAAGAATTGGATAACTAACAAAGGAGGCTCAGTATGTCAGTCAATCATTTTGCCTCGATTCAAATTGGATTAGCATCACCAGAACGTATCCGTGATTGGTCGTATGGTATTGTAACCAAGCCTGAAACGATTAACTATCGTTCACAAAAGCCGGAACCAGATGGTTTATTCTGTGAACGTATTTTCGGTCCATCCAAGGACTGGGAATGTCATTGTGGTAAATATAAAAAAGTAAGATACAAAGGTGTGATTTGTGACAAGTGTGGTGTGGAAGTCACTAAATCCAACGTTCGTCGCGAACGTATGGGTAGCATTGAACTTGCTGCACCAGTCGCACACATTTGGTACTTACGTGGTATTCCATCACGCATGAGTTTACTGCTTAACATTCCTCCAAAACAACTTGAAGAAGTGGTTTACTTCGTATCATGGGTTGTCACTGATCCTAAAGGGACTAACCTTGACTACAAACAAATCATCTCTGAAAAAGAACTACGTGAATACAACGAACAGTATGGTCGTGGTAGTTTCGTAGCCCAAAGTGGAGCTGAAGCGGTAAAAACCTTGCTTACTCAAGTTGATTTAACGTCTGAACATGCAAAGATTATTAAGGATTTAGAAGGTGCAGTGAATGAGAAACGTAAGAAACTCATCAAACGTCTTGAGACGGTGGATGCGTTCATACACTCTGATAATGAACCTTCATGGATGGTCTTGGATGTCCTTCCTGTCATCCCACCTGATTTAAGACCAATGCTTCAGTTGGATGGTGGACGTTTTGCCTCCAGTGATTTAAATGATCTCTATCGTCGTGTCATTACTCGTAACAATCGTCTTCGTAAACTTTTAGATCTTGGAACGCCTGCGATTATCGTTCAAAACGAAAAGCGTATGCTTCAAGAAGCAGTGGATGCACTCATTGATAATGGCCGTCGTGCTAAACCCATTACTGGGGCTGGTGGACGTGCATTGAAATCATTGTCACACTCACTAAAAGGGAAACAAGGTCGTTTCCGTCAAAACTTACTTGGTAAACGTGTTGACTTCTCTGGTCGTTCCGTTATTGCGGTTGGACCAGACCTTAAGATGTTTGAATGTGGATTACCTCGTGAAATGGCAATTCAACTCTTTAAACCATTTGTCATTAATCAAATTGTGGCTGATGGTATCGCAAACAACCCTAAAACAGCTGAAAAGCTGATAGATCGTCAAGATGCACGTGCTTGGGATATTGTAGAGCGTGTGATTGAACATCACCCTGTTCTTCTTAACCGTGCCCCTACGCTACATAGACTTGGTATTCAAGCGTTCTTTCCTAAACTAGTTGATGGTCGTGCCATTCGTCTTCACCCACTTGTAACGCCTGCTTTTAACGCTGACTTTGACGGTGACCAAATGGCGGTACACGTACCACTGTCTGAAGAAGCTCGTGCAGAAGCTGAGATTCTCATGCTAGGTTCCAACAACATCCTTGGTCCAAAAGATGGTAAACCTATCGTTACTCCATCTCAAGACATGGTGTTAGGTAACTTCTTCCTTAACATGGAAGAAAAAGCAAGTGAGTTTTTAGGAAAAGCGGAGTATCTTCGTACCATCAATGATCATGAAGGGGCAGATATTCATGAGCGTTATGCTGCCAATGAAGG
>DAIDML010000085.1 GCA_027449005.1 Erysipelotrichaceae bacterium
GGATGAGTGTAAGGAATGCCAGGATTTTTAATGATCACATCAAAGTCTTGACTTAACACACGTTCATCAAATCCTTGATCAATGATGGTTAATGAAGCATGAGTGAAAGGAACATGGTCCAGTTTGGATTCATCCATAAGAATGACCTCATAGCCTTTTGCACATGCTAGTTTTGCAGCCGCAAATCCACTGCGAGCACCACCTAAAATAAGGGCTTTAAGTGCCATACTAAAAGCCTCCCATGAAGTAAGTCAACAAGCCTACTCCTAAGCTAATTGCTCCAAAGACATAAAACATCAATACAACCTTCACATCTTTCATGCCTTTGAGCACAAAAGCATAATGAATGGGCGTATAAGAGAAAACACGACGTTTAAACACACGTACAGCCACTTGTTGAATGATGACACAAATGACTTCAATCAAATAGACGGCATACAAAAGAATAAAGATGACTTCTTGATTTAAGATCATCCCTATCATGATGAGTGCTCCCCCTAAACCATAGCTTCCGACATCTCCCATAAAGATTTTTGCGGGAGAGAAGTTAAAGACTAAGAAGCCCAATAAAGAACCCAATAAGGCAAAGATAAAGGTTAAAGCATATGAGGTTTGATTGAGTGATAACGCTGCCAATCCACCAAGCACAAACATGGCTAATCCTGCGGATAAGCCATCCATTCCATCGGTGATGTTAAAGGCATTGATGCTGCCCACAATCATGAAAACACGCACTGGAATAGTAAACCATAAAGGTAAAGACAATGAAAAAGAAAAGAAAGGAATAGGTGTTGCATCTAAGGTCAACCACACAAAAGATAGCGCAAACAGTGTTTGAAGCACTAATCGTGTTTTCCCTGATAATCCATCATTTTTTCCTTCTTTAATGATTTTAATGTCATCCACAAGACCAATGCTTGCGAAAAGCAAGGTGTGAATAAGCACACTTAAAAGTTTAAAATCGATGTTGAATGCACCAACAAAGAGAGTGACACCTGTTGCCACAAGCAAAAAGATGACACCACCAAAAATAGGAGTACGCTCTTTTTGTTTGTACGATTCAATTGCATATTCACTGACGTGTTGAGTGACGCTTTTTTGTTTGAGTGCAGCTATGAAATAAGGATAAATCATCCATGCTAAACCTAATGAGAGAATGAATGCCATAATGCCTCCTGCTTGCACTATTGTATCATGGCTTTAAAGCCGTAAGCACTATTTTCTCATCAATTGGATCATTAAACGCAATATTGGAATCCACAATAACCCCTTCACCAATGACTTCAATCTCAAGGTTTGCAAAGCGAGCTAAATGGTGTACTTCATTGACGGTAAGTCCAATCACATAAGGCATGCGTTCGATGGGTTTATTGCTTTGGGCAAGGATTAAAGATGTTGATAAGATTTTCGAATTAGGGGCAATGGAAAGATGAGAAATCTGATTTCCATCCCCAAGAATAAGGACTCTAAGTTTATTTTCAAGCGCGAATTGGTTGAAACGAGCCACACTTTGATTCACAAACGAAGGCACATGGACGATCGTTGTTTCTTCAGAAGCTTGTTCATTGGACACATTCATGGACACTGCAATTTTTCTTAACAGTGCTTTTTGAGCATCCACGTATTGGTGAGGCCCCTTCGCGTCTTTCGCTTGAAAAGCGTAATACACTAAGTACTGTGGATTTTCATACGGTAAAGCAGCAATGAAGGAGTACATGAACTCATCACTCTTGTATCCTCCATTAGGATCTGGAAGTTGTGACGTTCCTGTTTTACCAATGATGTTGGCTTCATCAATTTGATAGAATCGACCGGTTCCACTCACCACAGCACTACGAAGCAGTTCAACCATCGCTTGGGATGTGGTTGGTGAAAACACGTTTTTAAGCAGTTGTGGTGTGTTTTCCATGATGACTTGACCAGTTAATGGATCCACCACTTGTTTCACGATGGAAGGTTGAATGTGTTGACCCTCATTCAATACCGCTTGATAGGCTGAAAGCATGTTTAATGGCGTCACTGTACTGCCTTGTCCAAAGCCTAAAGTAATCATTTCAATCGGGTAACGTGCCAGCATGTTGCCATCCACACTTTTTAAACCTAAAACATTTAAGTTTTTAAACAAGGAAAGTTTTTCAAGGGTAGAAATGTAAGTGGAAGGTTGGTGGTAGTCACTGAGTATAACCCCAACAGTCGTGTTTAGTGAAAGTTGGAAACTGCGATCAAAATTGACTAAGCCATAATCCATTTGATTGAAATTACGCACAAAAGCATACGAACCTTGAGCGGTTAAAAGTGTGGTAGGTAATCCGTTTTTAATCCCCATATAATAGATTTTGCTTGGAACTAACACTTCTGCATCATAATCTTGATGTTCAATGGCTGAAGCCCACAACAAGGTTTTCATTACAGAACCAGGTTCAATGAGACTTTGCGCATTTAAATCCAAATATGACGAGATATCAAGTCGGTTAGGATCAAAACTAGGTGCATGTCCATACCCGAGTATTTCTGCCGTTTGAATGTTCATGACCATCGCAAAGGCCATTGAAGCGTTATGATCGTTGAGGGTTTGAGCTAAAGAAAGTTCTAAGGTTTCTTGTATGCCACGATCAAGGGTGGTGATCACATTCCCACCATTGGTCGGTAAAGTTTCTTCATACAACATGTCTTTATAAATAAACCCGGCTGAATCACTTTGGTAACGAAGAGACCCATTGATTCCTCTTAAAAATGGATTCAAGGTCAGTTCAAGTCCAGTTTTCCCATCCATCATGTTGAGTAGTGGATCATACTGTGCAATACCAATTAAATGAGAAGCAAAAATACCTCGTGGATAATGACGAGAGAGTGTGGTTTCAAAGGCTAATCCTGGTAAATTCAATGCCTCAATGGCTTGTTTTTGAGCAAGAGACAGATTTCTTCCTGCCACACCCAGTTCTGTTTGAAACAAGTTGCGACTTAAGAGGTCAAGCAGTGAGGCTTCACTGGTATTAAGAATCGGAGCTAACGCTTGAGCTGTGGCTTCTTTGTCCACCACATACGCTGGTTGATTGTTAATTCCAACTCGGGTATCAGATAGGAATGCAATGATTTTATAAGTCGTGACATCTTCCGCAATGATGGAACCATAACGATCTAAGATTTGTCCACGAAGTGAAGGAAGTAAACTCTCTTTGATGTGAACTTGCTTGGCGATGGCCGCAATGTCTGTTTTGGAGTGATAATGAATGCCTTGAATGGTCAATAAGAAAACATTGGATGTGATGGCAGCAATGCCAATAAAAAACACACTAAACCATACAACCATAGAAATATTGGTATTGCACAGTATGATCCACTACTCAACATGATGGATGGGAAAACTGGACTTGAACTGACCTTAAATCCATTTTTAAGAGGCATTAATGG
>DAIDML010000086.1 GCA_027449005.1 Erysipelotrichaceae bacterium
TGCTCGTCAAGCATTAGGTGGAGCAGGAGGATTAACTGCAGTCAGTGCGCTTTCATTTCTAGCTTTTAACTTATTCACACCTCCATGTTTTGCGGCCATTGGTGCAATGAAAGCTCAACTTAAGTCCAATATATGGTTAGGATTTGCGGTAGGGTATCAACTCCTTGTTGGATACATGGTAGCCATGATCATTTATCAAGTGGGAACATTGATTACCACCCAGTCCCTAGGTGATGGATGGTGGGTATCCATTCTCTTAGTCGGCTTATTGGGTGTAGGATTAACTTACGCTAGAAAACAATTGGTTAACCATGACTGATGTGATTGTGGCTGCTTTGGTGATAAGCATTAACGGGGGTATTTTATGGATCTTGTGGCGACGTCACAAGAAAAAGAAAAGTGTGTGTGCTCGATGCATGAGCACGCAATCTAATCCATCATGGATGAAGGAATATCACAACGAAAGACTCAAGTGAGTCTTTTTAGTTGACATATCTTTCTCATGTGTTAGAATACTATTTGCAAATGCGAATCATTCGCAATAAGGAGAAATTATGTCACATATCCATATTCCAGATGGTATTCTAGCATGGTGGATTTGGTTGCCTGCTTTAATACTTGTTGTTGGACTTTTAACCTTAATCTTTAAAGGATGGAATCAAGAGGAAGCACGTCGTCTTATTCCATTGGCTGCCATGATGTCAGCGCTCATGTTGATTACCATGTCTGTACCTTTGTTTATTGTTCCTGTTCACTTAACCTTGGCTGTACTAGCTGGATTAATGGTAGGACCAAAGATGGCTTTCTTGTCCATCTTAGTGGTTAACACCATACTTGCTTCATTAGGTCATGGTGGGTTTACCCTAATTGGTCTTAATACTCTTATTATAGGAGCAGAAATGTTTGTGGGAGTTTCCATCTTTAGATTCATCTCAAAACGACTACCTACTTTACCTTCTGCCATCGTTGCAACGATTATTGGGATACTGTTATCTCTTTCCATGAGTGTTGGACTCATTGCTACCACAGTAGGACTTGTGGAAGCCTTACCTCATGAAGACCATGATCATGAAGAACATGATCACAGTGATGAAGAAGGATTTGTTTTGGATGTTCCTGAACGTTTTGAACTCACTCTTCCAATGTTTTACCATGTCCAATCCAAAACGGTCGTAGATGATCATGATGAACACTACAAAGTTGTACTCATCAGTGATGATGTGGAAGAAAGCATGCATGAACTCATGGAAGCTCTGATAGAAGCAGGGTGGGACAAGAGTGACAACAGTGATCTTCACCATGGATGGTATCTTAAAGGTAATGTTGAACTTCATGTGAAGGTGGATGAATCTAAGACAGACACCATAGAACTCGAACTGACACTGTTAAGTGATGAACAATTAAGTGTTCACGATCATGATCATGATCATGATGAAGACCACAACCATGATCATGAGGATGTTGATACGATACTATCGGAGTTGAACTACTTAGGCTTCAGCGGTTGGTTGGCTGTGATTATGATATACTTAGTGGGGATCCTTCTTGAGTCCAGTGCAACTGGATTCATCTATCAATCACTCAAACAAATAAAGAAAGATTAAACCATGCATTTAGCGGATATTGATTATCAAGCGCTCTCTAAAGAATCCTATCTTCATCATCGAAGAGTGGACGCCAAATTGTTGAGTGCTGCCTTCATGTTAATCGCCGTCTTAGCTGCACAAACCATCACCCCCCTTGTGGTGATTTTGTGCTTTCTCTTTGTTGCGTTATTGAGTTCTAAGCTAGCGTTAAAAACCATCCTTCATCTTTCGTTTTATCCGTTGTTTTTCTCTTCACTCTTTATTGCCATCCTATGGAGTTCTAATGCCACTTTAGGTTTACTTTCAATCTTTAAAGCTTTGAGCTCTGCTTGGATTATGATTAGTTTGGTGGCGACGACGCCGTATGTGGATATCTTTGCCTCTTTATCCAAAGTTTTGCCTTCATTACTGGTTGATTTGTTTCTCTTCACGTATCGCTCTTTCTTCATTCTGATTGAAAAAGTGAGTGATTTAATCAAAGTGATTCGATTAAGAGGGGGATATCATCCTTATCATCCCATTCGAAACATCAAAAACTTCTCATCTGCCTTAGCTTTACTCTTTGTTCGTTCTTTTGAAATGAATGATCGCATGTATCAAATCTATTCACTTAGAGGATATCAAGGTAAACTTCCTTTAAGAGAAGATCACCGTCCATGGTCAATCCATGAAGGAATCATCCTACTCATTGGTTTAGGATGTATGTTAGGAGCACTCATATGAGCACACCCATTATTCAAGTCGAATGTCTAAAACATGTTTATCCTGATCAAACCGTGGTCAGTATTTGTGGGCTTGATTTTGTGGTGAATCAAGGAGAAAGAGTGTGTATTCTAGGTCCCAATGGGTCAGGAAAGACAACGCTGATTTCTCATATTCTTGGTTTACTTAAACCCATTGAAGGTAAAGTCAGTGTCATGGGTCTTGATCCTGTGAAGCACTTTGGGGCATTGCGCTCTAAAGTGGGAGTGGTGTTTCAAAGTGTGGATGAGCAAATCATTGGACCACGGGTCTATGATGACATTGCTTTTACCTTACGAAATTTAAATCTTCCTCAAGCAGAAATCGATCAACGTGTGAAAGAAGTGGCAGTGATGCTAAACATCACTCATCTACTTGAACGTGTTCCCCATTACTTAAGTGGTGGAGAGAAGAAAAAGGTAGCATTAGCAGGTGCCTTAGCCTTAATGCCACAAGTGCTCATTCTTGATGAACCTTTTAATTCACTTGATCCTGAATCGAAGAAAGAGTTGGTATCACTCATCAATCATCTTAACGATCATCATGGGTTAAGTGTGTTGATTACCACCCATGACATGGATCTTGTTCCCATGATTTCGGATGTGGTGTACGTTCTTAACAAGGGGCATATTGTCAGTAAAGGTAAACCCCATACTGTGTTCTCACAAACGCAAATCTTAAAGGATGCTTATTTAGAACCACCTATTCTCATTGAGTTATTTACACGTTTAAAAGCGTATGGGTATGTTGGTCATATCCCTTATGATATGGATGAAGCCATGACTTTGCTTACGCAGTGGCTCAATCTTAAAGAAATCAAGTAAAGGACAGCAATGTCCTTTTTTTGTATGATTGTCACACTGACATCACTGTGATAGACTAAACTTAAAAAAGGTTACTACTATGACAGCCTATACCATCATGCTTGTTGAAGATGAAGACGATATTCGCTCACGCATTCATTCAAAGATTGAACCAAATCCTCATTTTATGGTGACTGCACAAGCCAATAATGGGTATGATGCTTTTGAATTGTTTGAGAAGCATGTTCCTGATGTCTTGATTACAGACATTAAAATGCCTTTTGTGGATGGATTAACACTGGCTTCCAGTGTAAAACTGTTGTATCCCAAGACAAAAATTGTGTTTATCACTGGATTTAATGAGTTTGACTATGCGAAAAAAGCCATTGAATTGGGGGTCATTGATTACTTGTCTAAACCCATCAGTGCAAGTGATATCGAGACTGTGTTAAATAAACTTAAAACACGCCTTGATGATGATCAACGCAATCTGTTCAATGAAGAAAAACTAAAAGAAGTGTATCAATCCCAACTTCCTGCGCTCATTGATTATCAGTTCAATGATATCTTAAGAAAAAGAGTGATTACCCAACAAGAGATTGATCGATTTTTAATGTATGGGTATGATTTCAATCATGGGTATTTCACCAATGGGTTGATTTCCATTGAAGGGGAAGCTCCATTACTTTTAATTGAACAAACCCGGACCTTCTTATTCAATGCGATTAAGAATCAATTCTCCAACTGTCGACATGTATTGGTGTTTAATTCCATGTATGGTTTAGGTTTCTGTTTGCATCATGATGAACCAACCTTGCAAGATGGGTTATCCAAATGTGCTGAGATCGTGGATTTAAAGTCTGAAATTTCCAAGTTAGTGGTGAAGATTGCCATCAGTACTCCATTTGAACCGTTTAATAAATTCAATGTTCATTTCAATCAAACCATTGAAACCATGAAACGTTTTGACTCTTTTAACTTTGACTGCATTGGTCAGTATGATGACTTCAAGGTAGAGACTGCGAGTTTGCCTTTTGATCGAGTGTGGTTTGAACACTTTGAAGCGATGATTCGACTTAAACCGCTTAAAGACATTGATGAGTTTTTAAAAGACTTCATGGATGATGAGCGTGATGTGCGTTTAAGTGATCGTCCCCTATTACTTAAATTATCAACATTGATGTTGGATTACGCTGCGTTTCTTCATGTGAACTTGGATGACATCATTGCGATGGATATTCTTGATCGTTTGTCTTCTTTTAGGAAAATGGCTTCACTATGGCATTACCTTAGAGAACTCATTGTGAACATCAGAGATAAATCCTCGCTTAACCAACAGTCCAAATCCATGGAGTTGTATAAAGAGATTGAGTTTATGATGAAACGCTCCTTTCAAGATCCTTTGTTTTCAATGGAAATGGTATGTGATCACTTAAACATCTCTTCATCTTACTTAACCAGTTTATTTAAACGATACTCAACATCTTCATTCAATAAATGCTTAGTTAAACTGAGAATTGATAAAGCCAGTGAATTATTGCTTAATACACCATTGAAGATTTATGAGATTGCGCAAATGGTGGGATACAATGATGTGTATTATTTCTCTCATTCCTTTAAAAAACAAACAGGGGTAACCCCAAAGGAATTTAGACATGAATAATGTGCTTAAAAAACTGACCATCGGTCAAACCACCTTCATGATCATTGTGGTCATTGTGACGTTCACGTTGTCCATTTTTAGTCTGTTTGCGTATCGTTTGATGTACAGTGCAACGGATGATTTAATCAAGACTTCCTCTAAAGAGTTTACGTCTCAACTCATTCTCAACTATGAGAGTTACATGAGTGGAGTGATTGATATCAGTAATCAAATTCAACGTCGTTTGTCCAATTTAGACTATCCTTTAAACAATGATGATATTGAAGTCGTGTTTGAATCACTGATTGATGTCAACCGTAATCTAAGAGGGGTAGCCTTGTTTGATTCAAACACACTTCTCGCAAGTTCTAGCATTCAACTAACTCAAGACAGTCAACCTTGGATTGAACTTGCCTTATCCAATGAAGAAATTCATCATTTCAAGTTTGTGGATGATCGTTTGTTTGTGTTGAAGTCCTTTACCTTAGGGCCTTTCATGAATCAAACGTTAACGTTACTCATTGAACTTGATAAATCATTGTTTGATGCGATCGCCTTTAATACCAATCTTGGTCTTCATGGACATATCTTATTACTGAATGAATCCTTAATGCCAGTCTACAGTGTGGGGGATTATGATGAAACCCAATCCTTAAGTGTTATTAATCAACAATTGTTAGGGATGACATTACTAGAATATGAAACCCAATCGATGGCACTCAATGTTTCCACGATTCGTGGAACACGATGGATGATTGCCACCTTCGTGAATGTGAATGCGATCAATCAGACCAAATCTGAGATTTTGATTGCGATGATAGGGATTTTGCTTCTCATGATGGTCATTGTAGCGTTTGTGTCTGCAAGTTTCTCTGGTCGACTCAATTCACCGATGAGACGCATTCAATCGCACATTCAAAAAATCCAAGAAGGCAATTTTGAAGAACAAATTGAAATTGATGGTCAGATAGAGATGGTAAAACTAGCTGATACGTTCAATACCATGTCCTCACAAATCAAACAATTGATGGATAATGTGGTCACTGAACAACAAGAAAAACGAGTAAGTACCATTAAAGCTTTACAGAATCAAATCAATCCTCATTTCTTATACAATACATTGGATTCCATCGTTAACTTATCTGAAAACAATCAAAATGAAGATGTGGTGGAAGCCATCATTGCTTTATCAAAATTCTTTAGAATGAGCATCTCCAATAATCAAAACATTGTTCCTTTACGTAATGAGATTGAACATGTCCGTAACTATGGTCTTATTCAAAAGATTCGTTATAAACGTAGTTTTGATTTGATGATTGAAGTGGATGAATCCTTAATGGATATTCCCGTCTTGAAGTTTTCATTGCAACCGTTAGTTGAGAACGCCATTATGCATGGCTTGCATCCTGATATGTTTACCCTCATCAAGATTAGAGCGTATCTTCAAGATGATGCGATTTCTTTGTCTGTCTTTAATCAAGGGTATGGATTGAGCCAAAGTAAAATCGATGAAATCATGACCATCTTAAAGGATGATTTACCAACCAGCAGTGTAGGATTAAAGAATGTTTACCAACGAATGAAATTGTATTATGGGCCTTTAGCTCATTTAAAGATTGAGAGTGTGATGGATGAGTACACCAATGTGATTCTTACTTTCCCACTCAATACTCCATTGGAGGATGTTGTATGAAACCATTATCTATTCTAATCGTGTTGTTTCTTGTGGGGTGTCAACCCAGTGTAAGACAGGTTCCTGTGCTTTATTATGATGTTGAGGATGCGTATATCGCTGATTTTAAAGCGCGATTAAGTTCATTGGAAAGTGAACCCTTGATTCATATCGATGGACAGAACCGAGTCAATACCCAAAATGAGCAATTCATGGATTGGGTGGATCATCATAGTGTGATGGTTATCAATCCAGTGGATCGCTTATCCGTATTACCCATGATTTTAAAAGCCAATAAAGAGAAGAAAACAATTATTTTCTTTAATCGTGAACCCTTGGATGATGACTTTAAAAAAGCACAGTCAGCGTATTATGTGGGTGCATACCCATATCAATCCGCTCAGTTTCAAGTGGATCTTGTGGATGAAATGGCGTTTGAAGTGTTGGATAACAACAAGGATGGCTTGATTCAACTTGTGATTCTTAAGGGTGAACAAGGGCATCAGGATGCTGAAATTCGCTCTCGTGGGGTGATTGAAACCCTCATTCAACGAGGATATCAATTGGATTTGCTTGAAGTGCGTGTGGCTAACTTTGATCGCTCTTTAGCAACAAAAGCCACTAAAGATTTAATTGAACTTTATCCTCAAATGGAACTTATTATTTCAAACAATGATGCGATGGCCTTAGGTGCAATTGATGCTTTAATTGAAGAAGGATGGATGAATGATAGTAATCAAAATGGGGTGATTGATGGGACAGAACCGTGGTTTCCTGTCATTGGTATTGATGGTCTTCCTGAAGCGATTGAATCCATGGAGAAAGGGTATTTGTTTGGAACAGTTAAAAATGATTCAGAAGCCATGGCTCATGCGATTGTGCAACTCATTGATATTGTGTTGAATAAAATGAGTTGGTCTGAGTTTGATTACACCATTGAAGATCGTAAGGTCTACATTGACTATATTTTGATTAATCGACCATAGTGGCAAAATTCACAAAAACAAAGTGAAATATCCAATGGAGTGTAAACGCTTTCTATCCTACAATGAGACTATCTCATAGATGAAAATAGGAGGAAACTATGAAAAAATTATTAATGATGGTCTTTGCATCCATCATGATGATGACAACATTGGCTGCGTGTACACCTGCGGTACAAACAGTGGATATTGGTATCGTCTTACCGACTCGTGATGAACCACGTTGGATTCAAGATGAAGAACGCTTTAAAGCTGCGCTTGAAAGCACAGATTATTCCGTTGAAATCTTATTCTCTCAAGGTTCTACCGCAACTGAATTATCCAATGTGGAAACACTGCTTGCGAAAGGCATCAAAGTATTGATCATTACTGCACAAGATGGTGATGCGGCTGCAGCAGCTGTCGAAAAAGCTAAAGCTGAAGGGGTCACTGTCATTGCTTATGACCGTTTGATTACCAACACTGAAGCGGTTGATTATTATGTGACCTTCGATTCCGTAGCGGTTGGTGAAGCTCAAGCTCAATACTTAGTTGATCAAGCTACTGGAACAGGAAACCCACTTTACCTTTATGCTGGTGCAGCATCTGACAACAACGCTTTCTTATTCTTTGAAGGAGCTTGGAATGTACTACAACCTAAGATTGCGGATGGAACATTTGTAATTAAGAATTCAAGTGAAGCGGTTAACTTACAAGCGAAAGCAACCTTAACCCGTGCTGAAATGTCTGCAGTTCTTGGACAAATCACCACTAACTGGGATTTCAATACAGCTAAAAACTTAGCTGAATCACACCTTACTGCAGCTGCTGAAGCTGACAAAGGCAATGTATTCATCTTAGCACCTAATGATGGAACAGCTCGTGCGATTGCGGATGCATTCGCAGCAGATACCGCTGTCACAAGCTTTAAAGTCACTGGTCAAGATGCTGAAAAAGCTTCTGTACAATACATCATTGATGGTAAACAATCCATGACTGTATTCAAAGATGTAAGAACACTCGTGACGGATGCGATTGATATGGCAGTTACAGTGTTGGAAGGTAACACACCTCAAACAACAGGTTCATACAATAACGGATCTAAAGATGTTGCAGCGAAGCAAACTGATGTTGTTGTGGTAACACAAGACAATGTAAGAGCTGCGCTTATCACATCAGGTTACTACTTAGAATCAGATTTCACATTCAGATAATGACTGTATCGCAGTGGAAAGTCATCTTTCCACTGCTTTCTTAAGAGTTGGAGGTCGCATGAAACCCTTATTAGAAATGAATCATATTACGAAAACTTTTCCTGGTGTAGTGGCATTAAGTGATGTCAGTTTTAAAGTTTATCCTTCATCCATCCATTGTTTGGTTGGAGAAAATGGGGCAGGGAAAAGCACCCTCATGAAAATCTTAAGTGGAGTGTATGCTCATCATGAATTTGATGGTGAGATTCACTTTAATCAAGAAAGAGTCCAATTCAATTCACTTAAAGATTCACAACGTTTAGGCATTGGAATCATTCACCAAGAATTAGCGCTAATTCCCGAACTCAGTGTCTATGAAAACATATTCTTAGGCAATGAGATCAAAAAAGGAAGCATGATTGATTGGAATGAAACCATTGTGCAAAGCATGAAGTATCTTCAAATGGTGGGACTCAATGTGGTACCAGAAGAAAAAGTGAAGAATCTTGGGGTAGGACAACAACAACTTGTGGAAATTGCCAAAGCATTAAGTAAGAACTTAACGCTTCTTATTCTTGATGAACCAACAGCGGCGCTTAATGACGAAGAAAGTGAAAACTTACTTCAACTCTTAAGAAATCTAAAATCCAATGGAGTCACTTCCATTATGATCTCTCATAAACTGAAAGAAGTGGTTTCAGTCGCAGATTCACTCACGGTGCTTCGCGATGGTAAAAGTGTCTTAGACATTGAACCATCCAATGAACCTGTGCAGATACCAACCATCATCAAAGCCATGGTTGGTCGTGATCTTAATGAAATCTTTCCTAAACGCGTGAAACACACCAGTGAGGATGTCATCTTGCGTGTGTCCAATCTTAGAGGCTATGACAAATCAAAACAACGCCATGTGGTGAAAGACATCAGTTTTGAGTTAAGACGTGGGGAAGTATTGGGTGTGGCAGGACTGATGGGAGCCGGTCGAACTGAACTGGCGATGACCCTCTTTGGTAATGCCAACAACTATGTCATGAGTGGAACCATTGAAATGGAAAACAACGTGGTTTCCATCAAAACACCTAAAGAAGCGATTGACTTAGGTATTGCTTATGTCAGTGAAGATCGCAAAGGCAATGGGTTGATTCTGATTCAAGACATTAAAGAAAACATCAGTAGTGCTGGTTTAAAAAGACTGAGTCAATATGGATTTGTTAATCCAAATGAAGAAATCAAAGTGGCTCAACAATACAAACAAGACATTAACATCAAAACCCCATCCATTGCTCAGAAAGTGAAGAACCTTT
Organism: Erysipelotrichaceae bacterium; assembly: GCA_027449005.1. GTDB lineage: Bacteria > Bacillota_I > Bacilli_A > Erysipelotrichales > Erysipelotrichaceae > UBA6182. The sequence goes on from DAIDML010000086.1 coordinate 9,904, forward strand.
CTGGAGGAAATCAACAGAAAGTATCCTTAAGCAAGTGGTTATACACCTCACCTAAGATACTCATTCTTGATGAACCAACTCGAGGCATTGATGTTGGGGCCAAAGCCGAGATTTACACCATCATCAATGAGCTCGTGAATCAAGGATTATCCATTATTTTAATCTCATCTGAACTTCCTGAAGTGTTAGGGATGAGTGATCGTGTACTTGTAATTAATGAAGGTGTAAGCACAGCATGTCTTGACATTGATGCCGCCAGTGCAGAAGAAGTCATGATGTATGCAACACAATAGGAGAAATTTATGACATCATTTATGAAAGAATTATGGGTTCAACTTAAACTCAATGTGCGTGATTATGGGATGTTCATTGCTTTAGCGGTGATCATGGCCATCTTCTCATATTTAAGTGGAGGACTGTTCTTAAGTCCACGTAACATTTCAAACTTATTTAACCAAACCGGCTACATCGCGGTTTTAGCCGTAGGGATGACCTTAGTCATCATTATCCGTCACATTGATTTAAGTATTGGCTTTGTGGCTGGATTCATTGGTGCAGTGGCCGCCATTTTAATGGTTCAGTATCAAGTCAATGTATGGCTTGCGATCATTATTGTCTTAGCCTTAGGAACCCTCATTGGATTATGGAATGGTTTCTTAGTTGCGAAAATGAATCTCCCTGCCTTTGTGGCGACCTTAGCAGGCATGCTCATCTTCAGAGGAGCACTCCTACAAGTAACTTCCTCAACGGGAACCATCATTATTCCTAACCGCTTCTTTAATATGATTTCCAATGGGTTCATTCCAGATATCATGAAAGGAAGACTGCATGTATTAACCTTAATCATCGGTTTCTTAGGTATTGCTTACTATATCTTCAGTGAGTTTAAAACACGCCAAAGCAAAATCAAATACAACTTTGAAGTGGTTTCCATGCCTCTGTTTCTCTCTAAACTTTTCTTTGTCTCTGCCATCATCACTTGGGTTGTGTGGATTTTAGCCAACTTCAATGGGATTTCTTACACCGTGATCATTGTCGGTGTTGTGGTCATGATTTATCACACCCTCATGAGCAAAACCATCTTAGGAAGACATATTTATGCGGTGGGTGGTAATCCAGATGCGGCAGCGTTAAGTGGTATCAGTGTCAATAAGATCACTATGATCGTGTTCTCATCCATGGGCTTTCTTGCGGCCTTATCAGGCATCATGTTCGCTTCTCGTCTTCAATCAGCCACTGTAACCGCAGGAACCCTCTTTGAGTTGGATGCGATTGCGGCTGCGTTTGTGGGTGGTGTCAGTGCTAAAGGTGGCGTAGGACGTGTCACAGGATCCATCATAGGTGCGATTGTAATGGCCTCACTATCCAGTGGAATGAACCTCATTGGTTTAGATATTTCATTACAATACATTGTTCGTGGTTTAGTCTTAGTGATTGCGGTGGTCTTTGATGTGAAGACCCGTAATGTGAAATAACCTTCCTGCTTCTTCAGACCAAAAAACGAGTGATTCAGTTCACTCGTTTTTTCGTTGATTGATAATACAGTATCGCCCACAAGACTAATGGTAAGATTAATCCAATAAGGGAAGAGCGAGGATCATTTTGATACGTATTGTAGATAAAGTATCCTAAGAAGGCTAGAGATAAAAGTGGGGTCAGTGGATAAAGGAAGACTTTATAAGGTCTAGGGGTTAAAGGTTGTTTCTTTCTTAGCATAAGCAGACCAATGATCACCAAAGCACTGTAGATAAGTCCTTGTAGGACCACAAAGGAGGTGAGTTCAATGAGGGTAAAGGTAAACACGAGCACCAAGGACATGACCATGGACATGAGGGTCGCTTTATAAGGACTGGCTTCTTGATTCACTTCGGATGCACTCTTTAAGAACTGACCATCTTGTGCCATCGCATAATACACACGAGGAAAGATCACAATTAAGGCGTGTAAGGTTCCAATGATGGAAACAGCCATTAAGATGTTCAACAACCATGCCCCAGCATCTCCATACAGCGCTTGCATTGCGATGGTTGCGAAATACAAATTACCATTACCTAGGTTTTCAAGCAGGGTGGACAAAGCAACAATGCGATAAATCGCAAGATGAAACAACACATACAATAGGGTAACTCCACCAATGCCAAGTAGAATGGACCCAATCACAGGTGTAGGTTGTGTTGGCATTTCATCCCCTAAACTAAAGACATTGGCCCAACCTTCATAAGCCCACAATGAGACAATGCTGCCAAAGGCTAATACACTCATGAAGGAAGAGAAGGACAGTGATGATGGAAGTGACAGTTCAATGGATTGTGATCCTAAAAGAAGTCCTGAAACAATAATCACAATCAGCCCTAATACTTTCGCTCCTGTGATGATGAGGGATACTAAGGCATTGGAACTGATTTCCTTCATGGCTAACCCAGTGAGGGTAATGATCAAAATACTAGCCAATAACGGGGTGGAGGTGGTTAATGAAGGATTGAACTGTCTAACCAGATTAGCAAAGGCTAACGCCAATGCGGCAATCGATCCTGACCCACTCAGTAAAAACCCTGTGTATCCAAAGATGGAAGCTAAACGCTGAGAGTAAGCTTCTTTAAGAAAGGTGTATGTTCCACCCGACTTTGGAAACATGAGTCCTAACTCTACAAAGTTTAATGCTAAGACTAAACTGAATACTCCTGCTCCAGCCCAAGCAAGTAATGAAAGCAGAGGGGAAGCTTCACTGACAAACAAGACATACGCGCCAAGATAAAATACCCCCGAACCAATCATCATGGACATAATGAATGACACAAGATGAATCATGGATAATGAACGCTTCAACATAATTGTTCTCCTACTTTGATGTTCAAACAAACCTAGTGTATCAAGCGTGTCCTTCTTTTTCAAGTAAGATGGTTTGCTTGTTCACAGATGTGATGGAGATGTTCATCCACACAATGGCTCCGATGATGATGGCACCTCCTAGTATGGAATTAATGTGAATACTTTCTCCTAAAATGAAAAACACCCAAATAGGATTAAGAATGGGTTCAATGGTGGTGATCAGATTGGCACTTAATGCACTGATCAGTTGGATGCCTTTCGCAAAGAACACATACCCTAAACCAAGCTGTACAATGCCCATGAAGATAAGCAGTGCCCATGGAATAAGTTCAAAGGTAAGGGAAGTGTCTAACCAAAGCATAGGGAGCAAGACAATGGACATGAGTTGTCCAAGATACGTGGATTCTAAAGGTTCCACCAAAGGATGTTTGTTTAAGACAAACACAAAGGCAAAGGATAATCCACTGCCCAAGGCCAATAGATTACCGATTTGAGCATCCAACTGGATGTCTTGAAAGAAAAACAAAAGCATTCCCACTAAAACAATGAAGAAGGTTCTTCTCTCGATGGGATGAGGTTTTAAACGATAAACGAGTTGATTTAGAAGAATGATGAATAGAATAGACGTGTATTGAAGCATGATCGCATTCGCCGCACTGGTGAGTTTATTAGCACTAATAAATAAGACCGTAGTTAAAAACATAAAGAAACCAGAAAAAACATTGTAGCGATTGATTTTAAGAGTGAATGATCCTTTGACAATACCAATCATGAAGGCAGCGAGTAAACCTCGCACCAAGGATATAGTTAAGGCATTAAAAGGAATGGCTTTAGAAAGTAGTCCACCTAAACTCC
>DAIDML010000087.1 GCA_027449005.1 Erysipelotrichaceae bacterium
CTGTTGTTTCGGGTATTTTATTGTGATCCTTATGCTTCCTTTCAAAAAGGTGGCTGTGAGAGAAACCATGAATTTGTTCGTTATGTCATTAAAAAAGGAGATAGCTTTGACTTCTTTCATCAAGATGAAATTGATCAACTATTCTCCCACATCAACTCTCTTAAGCGTAAAAGTTTAAATGGCAAGTCTCCTATTCAACGATTTGTCGAGTTATTTCACTTCGCACCAAGTGAATTCTTCAATATCTTTGAAATTCCTGCTTCTAAACTGAAGCTTAAGAAATAATTTTTAAACCATCAAGGTTACTGTTTCAATTGCATTAACATTGAAACATTCATCATTCAATGTCCCTTTCATGTGTTTAAAAACTCTTTAAATGTATCCCTATTATACTCGAATGTGATACTAACATTCAAATATAACTAAAAAAACGGTCTTTTTTCACCGTTTTTCTCAATTCTTATTATTTGTTAAGTTTTATTGCGCTTAACTAGAAAACTGACCCATTTAATTTATACCTGTATCAATGTCGTAATCAAAAATTTAGATCTTCTTGTTTTACTATCATTATTTCGTAACTGCATTCATCTATTGGATGTTCACAATTACGAGTCTTTCCTTGATTCTAAATCAAGATTCTGAGCTAAATACCAATTACGTTGGAAAGAATACTACTTTGTACTATTCAATTGCACTGAGTATTGTGAATCCTTTGAAACGAAGATGATAAACCGATATTGATCTATGCTGACTATATAAGGTGTTGCACCATAGTAAATGATCTGTTCTCCTGGATTCTCGACTTTTAAGGAATCTAATGATACTTGAGTATTATCATGTTTCAATACTAGTGACTTCAATTGGATACTTATTTCCTGGTTTTTAATGGGTCTTCTTGTGAATGTGAATTCAATTTGATTAAATGTTTTGTGAGAGTTTTCAATATGGACTTGGACTACATCATTATGAGCATCTGAATCATTGATAGGAATAGACTCTGTGATGACAGAACTTATGTAAGGCGATTGATAACCATCATCGACAATAGGGTTGTTTTGAGAACATGCAGTAACTCCCAAAAACACGATTGAAGCAACAATAATTTTAATTATATAGAGAATTGTTTTCATGGGTATAAGCTAATCGTATATGAGTTTGATATATACTTCCTTATGTAAGATGATGTGGACGTACTTGATGTCACATTCCAACCAAAATAATCTAGAAATGAAAATGAATACCCAGACTCAATCGCATTCCCATATTGAATTGTAGCAACACCTGATGATTGCACTTGTACTTTCGTTGTAGGAAAAATTCCTGTCGTTGAAATTGAAGACACTATAGGAGATTCAATTGTCCATTGTCCATTAGAAACGGCTCTTAACCCTCCATTTAATACTCTGTTAATTTGTCTGAAATTGTTCCAATGATATATTTCTAAATGAATAGTAGTTCTAAATATTGCAGTAGTATTGAATTTTCTAAGAACATAGTCTCTGTTAATTTCTTGTATATAGTATCCTGAACTCAGTGATATAGGTAAAACTAATGAATCAACACCATAGTTTAAGGTGTCGAATGATTTTGATAGAGTGTAACGATCTATTGTTTCACTAGATTCATTACATTTAATCTCAAATCCCTTTTCTAAAGGCGTATCATATTCTACTAAATAAACTTCATGCTCTAAGTATTCTGTTTCAATGCTAAATCCATCAAAGTGCAAACTTAGTCTATGTACATCACTTTGTTGTGCATGAATCGCAGATAAATCTGTTAAGAGCCAGAAACAGAGCAATAATGCTAAACTGCCTAATCGTTTTCTCATTTTCCCTCCACCGCTATTTTGCGCTTGTGATTACTTATCATCTTAAACTTCCTTGATTTGACTTTATTTCAAGTCTTTTCATTAATGATATTGTTGATTCATTTGAGTTCTTCACTTAATTTCATTTATCCTCATCTAAGAGTCATCCCACATCAACCCCCCACTCTCTTGAAATATACCATAACCATTATAATATTAGTCATAATCTGTACAAGACGCAGATTTTTTGATTAAGTTGTAACTTTTTGCGTAATGATTAACATCAACTGGACGATGAAACGTAAAAGTCATTCTTTTTCGACATAAATCGACATATTCAATCAAATATTCAGTTTAGTTGAGAACAGAATATAATAAATTAAAACTGATTCCACAACGCTTGAAAACAATCTCTTTTATCCATAAGCATAATACTACTGAGCAATTGAGTGAAGCATATATCATTTCCTACTTCTCGTTTTTTCTCATCCCACAACACCTCCCCATACGTCAACTCTATCATTAACCCCCAGTTGCATCTAGCAACTATCAGTTGCGTTTCGCACTTAGCAAGAAAAATGACTTCAGTTTATTTCTGAAGTCGATCTTTTGCTTTTGATAAGATTAGACTTAAAATCTGTGATTAGTCTTGTCGCTTTACAAACATAATTTCATCTGTGGATGTTACTTAAATCTAACTGATGTATTGGCTTATCATAAATGTTCACTTGAAATTTTCATCATATAGATCACTCAAACGCTGGTCTTCGATGATCATACACTTTATCCACATCAAAGAAATGCTGGGTAATGTACTCTTTATCTTTATTCATAACAAATCCATCTAGATTAATCCTTGGCATCAACACACTTTTCCCTATGATCTTAGGTTGTGAGCGACGGTCCACATTAAGATAGAATGTATACCCTTCATCAATGAAATACTGATAGAGTTCTCCTTTCAGTGTGATTCCAAATGGTGCTATAAAAACATTGGACTCTCCAATCACAGGAATAATCCATTGATTAAACAATTGTGTATCCTCTTTAATGCCTTCAAGTGTTGAACTTTCACTAAAATACTTACCATCCGCATGCGTATAACTATGATTGGCAAACTCCCATCCTGTTTCTTTTAGTCTTTGAACAATCACTTTGGCAGTGGCTACTTCTGATGTAATCTTAGGATCATATCCCATGATTCCCCAACTTCCAGTAATCCCTAATAGACCTTTTGCACCTCGATAAGAAAACGCAGGATTCTCTTTGACAAAATCATCCACTATGGGAAAAACTTCTGCGGTTCTTGATTCAATTTCTAACCCTTCAAGATTTCGGATCATGGCACTGACTTCATTGTTTTGATTGATAAAGAGTCGAGAAGCAAAACCTTCTTTCTTTCTGTTCTCAGGATATCCCACATTATCAATGGACATTAAAAGAGGCCGTTTCCCTTCTGGAAGATATAAGTCTCTCTGAGTCACATTCCCTAATGAATCCACATCATACAGATCACTGATTCGAACTAGGACATATCCACGTTCCATCAGTAGTGGTAACATGCGCTGAAATTCTAATGCGGTGGTCATCCAATAGTTATAGCCTTGAGGTTGAGAACTTTGCGGGCCAAAAGCCAATTCAGGATATACGATTAAACTATGAAAGAAGACATGTTCTATTCTGCCTGTATAGGGTTTTAACTCCATCATCATAGCTTCAATCTTTTTGACCTCATCCTTTATTCTTTCATTGACGATCTCTGAATCACTTCTCAATACATCAATGGCTTCTTGATAATAATAGCCTTTTACCAATTGATTCGCTTTTTTCATGAGTTGACTTCGCTTGATCTCACGTGCTTTTTCTATTTCTTCTTGGTTATGGTTGTTAGTGTTCTTTTCAAGTTGTGACATGATCAAAACAAACCCACTTATTGATGTCATGATAAGAAGTAGTAATAAGATGATCATCCATGCGTTTCTACGCATTCGTTTCTTTGTTGTTCTTTTCATAAGTTATCCTAAAATCATCATATTCCTTTTCATCATTTCAGGCAAGAGCTGATTCAATGCATCACCTATGGATAATTTTCCGTTACTGACTACTTTGAAGTGATCAACATGACAATGAGTTAATTGACTATGTTTATATGAGGCTTAGGACGGTAGGATTGAATGGATTGAATTGTCATCAATCCTCTTTATTGATCACTCTAACATTGATTTGCTTGAAATCATGATGTCGCATTCTATTCTTAAGACTACTTTACATAATTATAATAATTAAAAGACTTTATTATTGTTACCCTTTTCAATTATAATAAGCATAAGGAGAATCCTTATGAAAATAATCACTGATACAGGATCATTATTATCTCAAGAGAAAGCCAACACATTGGATGTGGCTTTAATTCCACTACAAGTTGAAATCAAAGGAAAGAACTACCGTGACTATTTTGAAATCTCAACCACAGATTTCATTACAGCCATTGCGGATGGTATCCCTGTTTCTTCACAACCTGCCATAGGAGAAGTCATGGAAGCATTTGAGAAAGCCAAGGATGGTTTCTACATTGCGATGACTTCGGGTTTAAGTTCCACCTACAGTTCAGCAGCAGCACTGGTGCATGAGTTTCCTCAAATGACTATATTCAATTCTAAAACTTTAGCAGGAACTCAAGGATACCTGGTAGAGAAAGCCACTGAATTTGCACACTCATTGAACAAAGATGAGATGATTCAAAAACTCAATCATCATCTCAGTGAATGCAAATCATATTTAATTCCAGTGGATTTTGATTATCTTAAACGCAATGGACGACTCTCTGCAATGGCAGCACTCATGAGTGGTTTCCTCAAGATTAAACCCATTGTATTTCATAGTCCTGGAATGGAAAAATTAGAAAAGTTTGGGGTTGGGCGTACTTGGTCACAAGCCATTGAGAGTATCATTAATGACATGAGAAAAAACAATGTCTCAAACAGACACAAAGTCTTTGTCTCTCATTCCAATAATGAAGATGTAGCTGATAAATTCATCGAAAAGCTTAAGAGTAGTTTTGAGCATCTTGATATTGTGAAGTTGTTGCTCTCCCCTGCCATGACCACTCAAGGTGGTCCAGGGTGTGTGGCTGTTCAGTATATTCTAAAAGACTAAAACTCGTACTAACGAGTTTTTTTCATATGTAATGTAAATGATGCACCGAGATTTTATGAACATCATGCATTCATTACTCAATCAAAAGATGATTCATCATCTTTATCGCTACCTCACTAATACGATACAATAGAAGAAGAATGTGAGGTTATCCAATGAATAAAAGTCAAGAACTGCTTAAACTCAATGAACAACATGGAGCAAACAACTATCATCCTTTACCCATAGTGATTGAACATGCTCAGGGAGTCTGGGTTGAAGATGTTGAAGGAAAACGTTATTTAGATATGCTTGCAGCATATTCTGCCATGAATCATGGGCATCGTCATCCTAAAGTCATTCAAGCACTTAAAGATCAAGCTGATAAGGTTACCTTGACTTCTCGTGCGTTTGAAAACAGTGTGTTACCCCTTTTCTATCAACGTCTTGCAAAATTCACAAACAAAGACATGATCTTGCCCATGAACACAGGAGCAGAAGCGGTTGAAACAGCCATTAAGGCTGCACGACGTTGGGCATTGGATGTCAAAAAGGTTGAAGAGAATGCTTCAGAAATCATTGTTTGCACCAACAATTTTCATGGACGTACAACGACCATCATTTCTTTCTCCAATGATGAGAATGCT
>DAIDML010000088.1 GCA_027449005.1 Erysipelotrichaceae bacterium
ATATCCCAAGTTGAAATCGTTGCTTTCCTTAATCAAGGACGACAACCTTATAATGTTAATGTGTTAACCCAGTTTTTCATTGAAGCTTTACTCGATCATATCCCTCTCATTGAAAAACAAGTTCAAACCATGCGCATCAATAAAGCAAGAATTCAAGAAACACTGAGTGAATTAGGATGTGTGCTCACACCTTCGAAGGCTAAGTTCATCTTATTTGCTCATCCAGAAGTGAAAAAGATTGAAGCAGACCTCTATCTAAAAGGGTTTGCGATCAAAGGATTTAATCATTTAAGTGAGCCTTATCCCCATGCTCGCATGAGTATTCCTCATGATGAAGAGCTCGAAGCACTGATCAGTGCCCTGAAAGGAATTCAGAGATGACACAGTATAAACGAACAACCAAAGAAACAGACATCACCTTAGATTTTGAATTAAGAGGACAAGGTGAATTTAAAGGAACTTCTCACATTGGATTCTTTGATCACATGTTGACATTATTATGTAAACATGCTGGATGGGACATGACATTATCCATGAAGGGTGATCTTGAAGTGGATGATCATCACAGCATTGAAGATGTTGGTATCGTCATTGGATTAGCACTCAAAGAAGCTTTAAAAAATAAAACCTCTTTAACGCGCTATGGTGATGCGTTCTTACCCATGGATGAAGCCTTAGCCCATGTGTGTGTGGATATCAGTGGACGAGCTACACTTGTCTACAACGTCACATTAGATAAAGTCATGCTAGGAACCATGAGCAGTGAAATGGTGAAAGAATTCTTTAAAGCCATTGCCCACCAAGCTGAACTCACCCTTCACATGCGCTTACTGTATGGTGATAACACTCATCACTGTGTTGAAGCTTTGTTTAAGGGATTTGCTCGTGCGATTAAGAAGGCTTCAACCATTGATGCTAGTATTGTTGGGGTGTTGTCCACCAAAGGTGTATTATGACCGCTAAGATTGTCATGATTGATTATGGGGTAGGTAATGTCTTTTCTTTGCTTCATGCTTTTAAACGTGTTGGGGTAGATTGCATCCTTACTGATGATGTTAAACTCATTCAAGCAGCCGATGTGGTGATTTTACCAGGTGTGGGTGCCTTTGAGGATGCGATGAATCAACTTAAGAATAAAGGATTGGATCAAGTGCTCAAGAATAAGCCATCTCATCAATGGCTTATTGGTATCTGTTTAGGGATGCAACTGTTGTATGACATCAGTGAGGAGTTTGGGGTTCATGAAGGATTAGGACTGCTTCAAGGTCGAATTGTGAAGTTTCATGAGGGCTCACTTAAGATACCTCATATGGGATGGAATAAGCTGCAAAGGGGTGTTACTCATCCTTTATTGAAAGACTTAAACAACGATGCTTACGTGTATTATGTTCATTCCTATTACGCAAGTGAGATTGAATCATCCACATTGATTGGATACAGTGATTATGGTGTGAGTGTTCCAGGAATTGTCATGAAAGATAAAATCATTGGATTTCAGTTTCATCCTGAAAAAAGTGGTACGGTTGGAGAACAACTGCTAAGAAATCTATTGGAGGTGGTGGCATGATTGTGATTGGATCAATGGATTTCTACAACGGTCAAGTGGTAAGACTTTCTCAAGGAGCACATGAAAGTGTTCATCAAGTGAAGGAGAATGCCCTGGATTGGTTAGCTGTTCTTAAAAGTCATGGATTACAACGACTTCATTTGGTTGATTTGAATGGTGCTTTCAAATCAGGAGATAATCAAGCCCTCATTCAAGAAGTGATACACCATGCAAATTGTCCCATCCAAATTGGAGGAGGAATCCACAGTATGGACGCCGTAGACTTTTGGTTCTCTCAAGGGGTAGATAGTGTTGTTTTAGGCAGTGGGGTCTTCACCGTGGATCGTTTACTTGAAGAGGCTTTGAGCAAGTATGGTGATCGCATTATTGTGGCACTGGATGTGCTTGATGAGTCCATCATGATTCATGGATGGACAAAAGCCATTGATGAGTCACTTCCTCAAGCCTTGCAACGGCTTGAGAAGATGGGGGTAAAAACCATTTTAATGAGTGATGTGTCCAAAGATGGCATGCTTCAAGGAAGCAATGTTGAGTTGTATCGCAAAGTGAATACCATGACCTCTATGAACATTCAAGCTTCAGGGGGGATTAAAACCAAAGAAGATGTATTAGATTTAGTGCCTCTTAATCTGATGGGAGTCATCGTAGGTAAAGCTTTTATTCATCAAACGTTGGATTTATCCATTTTAGGAGAAACCTTATGATTTCAAAACGCATTATTCCTTGCCTTGATATTGCTCATGGTAAGGTAGTTAAAGGAGTACGCTTTGAAGGAGTGAAAGAAGTGGATGATCCTGTTTCACTAGCGAAACGATACAGTGAAGCAGGAGCAGATGAATTGGTGTTTTATGACATCATGGCATCCTATGAAGAGAGAACACTCTTCTTGGATGTGGTCTCTAAGGTAGCTGATCAAATCAACATTCCTTTTATGGTTGGTGGAGGTATCCGCTCGCTTGAGGACATGCACGCTTGTTTGAAAGCAGGTGCAGATAAGATTTCACTCAACAGTGCAGCCATTGATGATCCATCCTTGATTTCAAAAGGAGCACTACGATTTGGCTCACAATGCATTGTCTTATCCATGGATGTCTTAGTTGAAGAAAATGGGTTTGCACGTGTCATGAAAAAAGGTGGACGTGAAGCCACTTCACTTGAAGCTTTCTCTTGGGCCACTCAAGGTATTGAACTGGGGGCAGGAGAGATTGTGTTGAATGTCATTAATCAAGATGGGACCAAAGAAGGATTTGATGTTTCGCTTACATCTGATTTTGCGAAAAGGTTTAATGTTCCCATCATCGCATCAGGAGGGGCAGGAAATGCTCAACATATGGCAGAAGTGCTTGTGGCTGGAGCAGATGCTGCATTGGCAGCCTCCATCTTTCATTTCAATGAAGTCAGTATACAAGAAGTCAAAGAAGAAGTGAGAAAGGCAGGGTGCATTGTACGATGAATCCCTTTGAAAAGAATGAACTTATTCCTTGCATAGTGCAAGATGTTAACACGAAAGAAGTTTTAATGATGGCTTACATGAATCAAACCTCGTTTGATTTAACTCAAGAAAGTGGGTATGCAACGTTTTATTCACGATCACGTCAATCCATATGGAAAAAGGGAGAAACCTCTGGGAATACGCTTCAAGTGATTTCCATGTCATGGGACTGTGATCAAGACACACTATTGTGCTTTGTACAATCCAGTGGTCCTGCATGTCACACAGGCAAGGTCAGTTGTTTTGATGATGAAGTGAAAGGGTTTAAGTCTACCTCAGTATGGACCCATCTTTTTGAGACCATCAAAGATCGTCAAGCTA
>DAIDML010000089.1 GCA_027449005.1 Erysipelotrichaceae bacterium
GCATAACTTGGAGACACCGTGGTGATCTTATGCGCATACACAATCGCTGACTTAAGAAAGTTCACCCCATCATCAAAGCGAATTGACCCATCATTGATGATGTGATCACTGAGTCCTAAGCATTCTTTGGCTACCGACAATGGAAATTGCCCTTGATAAGCTAAATTATGAATGGTAAAGACATGTTTGATGTTTTTGTGGTTTGGATGGTGTTTGAACACGACCCGTGATAGTAAAGGTATCATCCCTGCATGCCAATCGTGAGAATGAATAATGTCTACACTAAGATTGACTTTCTCAATGAAGGTTGCACAAGCTAAGTTAAAGAAGGCAAAGCGCTCACCATCATCAGGATAACCATAATACCCATCTCGTTCAAAATAGCCTTGGTGTTGAAGGAAGTAGTAATCAATCCCATCATGGGTTTGTTTGAGGATGGTGGCAGGTTGATGAATGCATGGGGTACTGATCTGAAAGCTCACTACCGCTTTAGCATCCTTTAGTTTTGGAATCACACTGCTATAAAGGGGTAAGAAAACACTAACACGGTAAGTGGAAGATAAGGCTTTAGGCAGTGAGCCCACCACATCAGCCAATCCTCCTGTCTTCACAAACGGTAAACTTTCAGATGCCACAAACAGAATGTGTTTCATGAAATCCTCCTTAGATTGAATCACGTTTGGTTACATACAGTGGTTGAGCTTTTGATCCCTTTAATTCTTTCACATGCTTAATACTGGAATACTTGTCTAAAACCACATGTTCGACGTGGATGCCTGCTTTAACAATGGTTTGGTGAAGTAGAATGGAGTTAATGACGACAGCCCCTTCTTCAACCACAACACCACGACCTAAGACACTGTTAATGACGGTTCCAGAAATTCTGCATCCATTCGCAATGATGGAATTGGACACAATGGCTTTCTCACAATAAGTGGTCGGTTCAGAGTCATTGGTTCGAGTTAAGATTGGCCAGTTGGAATCAAATAAGTTGCGTAGTAAGACGGGGTTTAAGAATTCCATGTGTGCTTGATGATACGCTTGCAAGGAATTGATCGCAAACACATGTCCACGGTATGGAATGGTTTTAATGTTCAAAGTATCAAGTTCATCACGAATGATGTCATTAAACCAGTATAACGAAGAGGTTTGATACGCTTTCTTAATGAGTTTGATGAGCAGTGATTTTTTAAGAATATAGGTGTCTAAAGAGATTGTACGATTTTTCCCTTTACCTAAGTTTAACCCTAAACCCATCACCCGTTTATCTTTATCCAAGGTTAAGGTATCACAATGAAGAAACTTCTCCTTCGCTTGATCCGTGGTATGGGACACGATACTGACATCGGCATTACTACCAATATGAGTGTGTAGCAGTTCTTCAAAGTTAGCGGTATACACCATGTATGAAGACGAGACAATCACATACTCATTCTTGTCTTCTTCTAAGAAAGAAAGATTGGACATCATGGAAAAGATATCGGTGTTGTACACTTTATTCAGGGTTTCTTGTTCACCATAAAGGACACGAATCTTGCCTTTTTTGGAGTTGATGTTGTAGTGTCGGCCGGTTCCTAAATGCTCATACACAGGACGTGGTTTTTCTTTCACATGCACATGAATGTGAGAAATGCCAGAGTTTGAAAAGTTTGAAATCATGAAGTCAACTAAGCGATAACGACCTAGAAAGGAAATCGCAGGAATAGGACGATGGGCCGTTAATCCAGCCACATCCACACTTGGATTTTCAAATAGAATGATACCTAATGCACTAGCCATGGTGTTCCCCTCCATTCGCGATAAGTTGTATTGGTTGATTTTCTTTAACCACAAGACTTAAATCTGGGGTGACTTCAGAATGGGGTCCCACAATGACCCTCTCAAGACGGGCTCCTGACTTGATCACTGCATCTGGCATGATGACACAATCTTTCACCACAGCCCCTTCTTCAATGGTCACATTGGTGAAGAGCACACTGTTATGAGCTGTTCCTAACACCACACATCCTTGATTCACATAGCAATTCTTCACATCCGCACTTTCCCCAATGATTTGTGGGAAGGCGTTGGCATCTTGGGTGTAAATCTTCCAACTAGGATCCCCTAGATCTAATTCAGTTCGAGTTGAGAGAAGATCCATGTTGGCTTCCCACAAACTATCAATGGTTCCCACATCTTTCCAATACCCTTTGAATCGATACGCAAACAAACGTTTACCATCATTAATGAGGGTTGGGATGATGTCTTTACCAAAGTCATGATTGGACTTCTCTAAGGTTAAATCTTCCATAAGGGCTTTTCTTAACAGCTTCCAGTTAAAGATGTACACCCCCATGGAGGCAAGATTGGATTTAGGTTGTTTTGGTTTTTCTTCAAACTCAATGATTTGATCATCTTTGTTGGTGTTCATGATACCAAAACGACTGGCTTCTTTAAGAGTTACTTCCAACACCGCAATACTCACATCCGCATGATTGTCTTTATGGAAGCGATACATCGCATCATAATCCATCTTGTAGATGTGATCTCCTGAAAGGATTAAGACCGTTTCTGGATCAAAGCTGTCAATGAAGTCAATGTTTTGGGTAATCGCGTCCGCAGTTCCCCGATATAAACCAAATCCGTCAGACTTTTCGCGCGGTGGTAAAACATAGACGCCAGATTCTTTGGTGTCTAAACCCCAGATATGATCTTGGGCCACGTACGAATTAAGTAAGACGGATTCATATTGGGTGAGAACACCCACAATTTTGATGCCTGAGTTGGCACAATTGGACAGTGGAAAATCAATGATTCGATACTTTCCACCATAATGGACGGCTGGTTTGGCAATCTTGCCCGTCAATTCTTCAAGTCGTGTGCCACGTCCCCCAGCAAGTATCATGGCCACCATATTATTTTTTTTCATAGCACGTCTCCTGTTAGATTTATTGTACCATGAAGACCTTAAGAATGAGGAAAAGACTTCACTGAATTTGGCACTATTTGCATTAAAAAAAGCAGTATTTCCTAGGAAATTCTGCTTATTTGAACAGTTCGAGTCTCAGTAACTTAGAGACACTCTTTAAGAGGGCTTCTAAGATGATGGCTGAGATGGGAATGAGAAAGAGCGCTTTGATCACCCGAACAATAAAGGATAATAACACTGGAATTTGATACATGGTCACTAACCAAATTGGGGTTAAAAGTAAGGAGACCATCCCTTCCACCATGATGGTGGATAACAGTGCAAACACCCGCAACTGATTGACATCATTTTTCATGAGACGACCATGAAGGAAAACCATAAGCGCAAGCAAGGTGGCAATGATAAGCAGTTTGGTTTGATACGTGAGTTCAATGACTTGTCCTCCCATATTTAAGGAAGTAGAGAACCATAAATAGATTAGGGAGATGCCTGTGATGCTGAGTAGTGTGATATGAGCAATGCGTACACTGTTTTTTAACGAAAGGCGTTTAAAACCCAGGATCATCATGGCTGGAATAAAGCCCATGAGGACTTTGTTAAGCATGAATCCAAAGAAAGGGTATTCCGTTGGGGTGATGATTAACCCAACTAAATCAGCCACAATCCCCGCCACAACCCCAAAGAAAGGACCAAAGAGCGCTCCAACCATGATGAGGGGAAGATGCAAGAAATCAATGCGAAAACTTGGGAAACCAAACAAAGGAATCATGATGCCAAAGCGTTGAAGAATGACAGATAAAACAACCAGTAAACTAAGACTGACCAACACTTTGGTAGTCCAGACTGGTTTTGAAATCCAATATGAAAACACAAGCAGTGAGAATATACTGATGACTGCGATGCCTTGTACAATATTGGTAAAGAATAAATCAAAGAGGTTCATGAGTGTTCTCCTTTGTATCAATCACATGATTAAGCATGTAAGACAAGAAATACAGTGAGCCACAAATAAGGCCTGTACCTGAAGTGAGTTTACTTCTTAAATCAAGGTAGGCAACATGTGGATCTTCAATGATGTGAATCGCTTCATTGATGGCCAACACACTGGCTTTTTGCTTTCGATAGAAATCAAATTCAGTGACGGTAATGGAAGCCACATGGGGTTGTAACACCTCCAACATGCCTTCATGATCTTTCCCCATGATGGCTGAGAATAAGACATGGATGGGTTGAGGTAGAATGGATAAGGATTGAACCAAAGCTTCCATCCCATTGATGTTATGAGCTCCATCAATGATGATGAGTGGGGATTCACTGATCTTTTGAAAACGACCAAACCACACCGTTTTCTTTAAACCTGTTTGGATATGTTCTTGAGTTATCCTTGGATAATGCTTCATGAGCAGTTGAGCACAATCAATGGCTAAAGAAGCATTAATGCATTGATACTTCGCATTCATGGATAAGGTGAATTCTACACCCTCTTTTTCAATGACTTGCGAAAACAAATCCACACTCTTCTGAGTGGCTACACTGCTTAGGATATAGGGAGCCTTTCTTTCGTATGCTACCCTTTCAAACACTTCATCCACTAAAGGGCCTTGCGAATAGGAAATGATCGGTGTGTTTTCTTTAATGATCCCTGCTTTTTCAAACGCAATTAAATCAAGACGATCTCCTAAAAAATCCATGTGATCAAAACCGATGGTGGTAATCACACTCACTAAAGGAAGAATCACATTGGTCGCATCTAAGCGACCACCTAAACCTACTTCAAACACAGCTAAATCGACTTTTTGATCTTGAAAATACCAGATCGCAATGAGGGTATCAATTTCAAACATGGTTAATGCATATTTGTCCCATAAATGAGTGGTCATGTTGATGTACTTAAGTAAATCTTCATCACTCATGTCTTGTCCATTGATTCTAAAGCGATCATTGTGATGAATTAAGTAAGGAGAGGTGTATAACCCTACCTTAAGCCCACTTTCTTGGGCAATGGTCGCAATGAAGCTGGATGTGCTCCCTTTCCCATTGGTGCCCGCCACATGGACACAGTTGAGTTTGTATTGCGGATTACCCAAATCTTCCATGCATTGTTTGAATAACTTCAACCCAAAGGTCGAAGAGGAGGTTCTTTGACTGATGGTATCAAGAGCGGTCTGTAGTGAGGTGAAATAGATCATGATTGATCACTCCATTCTATCGGTGGTAAGTTCTGTTCAAGACAAAAAGCATTGATCCTTGAAAAAGGTTTGGATCCAAAGAAACCTTGATGGGCTGAAAGTGGGGATGGATGGGCACTTTTTAAAATCATATGATGCGGCTTCGTGATATAGGTTTCAAATATTTGTGCGTGCTTTCCCCACAAGACAAAGCAAATCGGAGAAGAAGACAAGTTTAAATCAAGGATAACCTCCTTGATCCATTCTTCCCATCCTAAATGGGCATGAGAATGCGCATGATGGGCTTGTACACTTAACACTGTGTTCAACAGGAGAATACCTTGTTTTGCCCAATCTGATAAATCGGTGGATAAACGTGTCATCTTAAGATCATCATGCAGTTCTTTAAAGATGTTTCTTAATGATGGAGGCATCTTCATGCCCGCAGGAGTGGAGAAGGCTAAGCCATCCGCTGCGTGTGGGGTATGATAAGGATCTTGTCCAAGAATGACCACTTTCACTTGCTTGTAAGGGCACAATGAAAACGCCCTAAAGAGTTGATCCTGTGAGGGGTAAACGATGGTGTGTTGACGCTCTATGTTTAAAGCATGCAAGATGCTTTGAAGTTGTCTAGAACTGTGAGGTTGTGAAAAGATACTCCAATCATTCATGCCTCTATTATAGCGCAGTCGACCCCTTTTGTCTTAAAACATATGAAGAGATTAAGGTTAATCCTAAAGGAAAGATGGAGAGCACTGTAACGGCGATGGTAATGAATTGAACTGGGAAGAACAGTGATAATCCCACCACAAACATCATGCCTAACACCCGTCCACTGGTTAGCGCAATTTCACGAGAAATGACCAAAGAAAACATGTTGGTGTGCATCATGTGTGAACCAATGGCACGCATCGCAATGGTTTGTAACGGCACCACATAAAACGGACCAGCCCATGACGCCAGTAGCCCATAGGTGGCTGCACCCAGTAAGGTGGGCACATACACGAGCAGGGGTAAACTGAAGGTCATGATGAACCCCCCAAAGATGAAGAAACTCATCATTCTTTGTGGGGTATTGAAGCGACGAACCACTTCAAAAGCCACAATGTTGACCAGCGCAAACAACGCCAATAAACGAGAATACACACTGCCTGATCCCCCTGTGGCGTTATAGATGAGTAGCCCTGTGGTCACTAAAACCAAGGAATCCCTTAATCCAAACATGAAATGGGTGAGATGCATCAGTTGTAAATCTTTATGTTTTGAAAAAAGTTGTAATTCCCTCATTCTAAATGGGGTGGATAACGAAGGAGAATTGACTTTAAACCCGAAGAAGATAATCACAACCATAAAGACAATGACGAGTTGAAAAATGAAGGTGTACCCTTGATCATCACTGGCACTGATGGAAAGAATGAGGGTGGCTAATAAAGGGGCAATGATTTGCGCAAAAGCATTCACCATACCCATGACACTTAAATAGGTATTGCGTGTTTCTTCAGAACTGACCAATTGATTTAATGCATTCATGGAAAACCAAAACAAGCCTTCCCCTAACCCAAAGATGATGGCCAAGATGAAAATCAAAAACCATACCGACTCCAGTAAATGCTGTGCAAACAACACACCTAAAAAGCCTACTGTAAGTAAGGCTAATCCTAAGATAAGTGAAAAGACAATTTTTCGCTGATTAGAAAGCTTTGCCCCTAACATGAACGCAAAAGGAAACAATCCAAAACGCAAGATGGTATACAACGTCATGGTCACAATGGAACCACTGATCACATATAACACCACATTCACAAACACACTGGCCAAAGACATCACAAAGATAAACAGGCCATTGATGACCATCATGGCTTGTTCGTTACGGGTTAGGTTGAGTTTCATAATACGTTCTTTCAATCACCCAACGATCATACGCTTTCAGAATCGCTTCTTGAGCTTGAGCAGGTGTAAGGGTTTGAGTTTGTAGTTCTTTAAAGATTGGAAGCAGTTCCCCTTGAGTGTAGAAATCAAATCCTAACACCGAAGGAAAATGGGGTAACGCAAACAGAGGTGGAGACAACGTAAATTGAGCCGCAAGAATCTTTTGTTTCTGAAGCTCACTTACTTTAAATTCATTCACGCGACTTGGATCAATCATGACCGCTTCTCGATCTTCAAGAAGTAAAAGTTGAGTGAAGTTATAACTGGTGAGTTCTTGCATGACCAACTGCCTTAAAGCAGGTGAAGCTGTTGATTTAAACACCCACCCTTTCACTTGCGCTAAGGTATAAGGTTGTCTTCCATCCATGGTTGGCATGGGTGTTACCACATAGTTTTGACGTGTCACACTTGAAATGGCTTCAAGATTAAGGAATGGCACTTTAATCGCAAAAGGAGCTGTTCCACTCACCAACTCACTCTCATAACGCCACTGTGTTTGATTTTGACCTGTTAAATCCCATTCATAGGACAGCAGTGGTTCAAAGAGCTCAAGCGCTTCTTTAAACAAAGGTGCATCCAGTCCATGATCATAGGCATCATTGGTTGGGTACATGTTCCAACCATTGGGAGTAAGAAAGGAATACAGTGACCATGGTTCCACCAAGGTCAGTGGGAATAAAGAAGTTAATCGACGAGCTCCCACCATGGGTCTATTAGCTCTTAATCGATCCCCTTCACTCATGATTTCTTCAAAGGAATTGAGCGCATTTAATCGACCATGTTCATCCACATCAGTGATGTCATACCCTAAACGACTTAACAAGGTCGTATTCATCACAAAGAATGGACCATCAATGGTGGCAGGAATGAAGGCAACTCCATCATAATTGATTTCATCCAAATGCTTGGAAGCATAATCAATGAAATAGGGATTCACTTCTTCTTGATCAAAACGATGCAAGTAAGGATATAAACTGCCTGCTGCTTGTTTGTCCACTAGCGCAATATCAATGGGTGAATTCATGAAGGTAAAAGCTGACGTGCTTTCTCTCACAATGATGGACACAGTACCTGTGGTGTTTTCCAACACAGGTTGTAGCACTGAAGATAAATAGTCTTTTTGATTTTGAGTTTCAACCGCAATCACTAAGGATTGTTCATTATAATTGATGGTTTCATCTTCATTGAAACAAATGGTTTCCAATGGATTACAAATAAGTGGTGATGTTTTAAAACGTGAAAAAATCAACGCCATGACGCTGACAACTGAAAGAATGAGGAGTGCAATCAATATTCTTTTTTTCATCACTCACTATAATATAGGTTTATGGTGATACTTTCAAATATAAGTTGGTGTGAAGTGATGTGAAGTCACATCAATTGGACAGAAAAGACCTCTCATTCAGTGGTATACTTAGACAAGGACGGTAT
>DAIDML010000090.1 GCA_027449005.1 Erysipelotrichaceae bacterium
CAAAGCCTTAATCTTCAATCCACTTTACTGGATATTCATGTGAACCAACAAACAGGGGAAAGTGATGAACGATGCGTTCAAGTCAATGCTACGTCTGTGTTTGTTGATCCTTACTTAAGTGATATGTTTAAGGGTATTGTGAGTGCTTTTATGAGCACGCCAGATTTTGAGCAAATAGGTAAACCTAAGAAGACAACGCGACGTAAAAAGGTTAAAGTTAAAACCATCTTTAATGTACCCATTCTTACTTTTTCCTTACTTGTCATCATGATTGCAATCTTTGCGCTCATTACCATTGTCGGACGCATGATCAATGATCCTTATGCAGCTTCCATCATTTTTGGAGCTTACTACAAGACCTTCATCGTGGCACATTTTGAGATCCATCGCTTACTGACTGTAGGATTTGTTCATATCAGTGCCACGCACTTACTCATGAATGGATTTGCTCTGCTTAATCTTGGACGACTGGTTGAAAAAGAAGTGGGCAGTTTAAAAATGCTTTTAACTTTTGTGTTGAGTGTTATCAGTGGTTCACTCTTTGTGTTTGTAGCTCAAGGTAATATCCTTCTAGTGGGGGCCAGTGCTGGTTTGTTTGGCTTGTTAGGATTGGTGGTGGTATTAGCCTTTGAAAGTGGTAGCATCCGCAATCCTGCCGTCCGTATGAATTTCATCAATATACTACTCATCAATGTGTTTATTTCTCTATTACCTGGTGTTTCATTTTTAGGTCACTTAGGAGGATTTGTAGCAGGGGTCTTGGTTGGTTTATCCATTTCAATCAAAAAGACATGGTTAGGACTACGTCAAAATGCCCAATTGGCATTGTTGTTTCTTTTCTTTGCCTTAGGTTTTCTTGCCTTGCAAGGAACAGACACAACTCCCATTTACATCACCACCGATCAGCGAGTCATTGACACCTTATCATCCATTCCTTTTGAACCCATTCAGTGGTATGTTCGCTCATTAGCACAAGCGCTTTTGCGCTTTTATGGAGGATAATATGAAACGCAGTAACGTGATCTCATGGGATGATTATTTTATGGGCATGGCTCACCTCAGTGCCATGCGATCCAAAGATCCAAGCACACAAGTTGGCGCATGCATCGTCTCACCAAGTAAAAAAGTGGTTGGATTAGGGTACAATGGTTTTCCTACTGGCATCAATGATGATGATTTCCCATGGGAAAAACATGATGAGTATGATCAAAGCAAATATGCGTATGTGGTGCATGCAGAGCTCAATGCGATTCTCAATGCGACCACCTCACTGCAAGGATGCAGTATATATGTGTCCTTATTCCCATGCAATGAATGTGCAAAAGCCATCATTCAATCAGGCATTAAAACACTCATTTATGAAAGTGATAAGTATGCGGACACCTCTGCGGTGCTTGCCTCAAAGAGAATGCTAAAGGCGGCAGGAGTCACTTGCATTCAATTGGATCATCAAGTCAGTATTCTTCTTAATGTACAACGCTAAAGCGACCTTTCGGTCGCTTTATTTGATTGATGCGATAATCACAAACACCATCACGAGGACCACTAATCCTCCGATAGCTAATGATACAAGACTCATTGACATGTTTCCTCCTTATTTAACACACGGGATGTATTTTTAAAATGAAGTTTAGCAACATGCTTTAAAGCAGTTTCTCCATGAACTTCAATGAAATGACGTGCAGCTTGATCCACACCAGATCCAGCTCCTTTAGGCAGTAAGATTTGATAATGATCTTGAATTTGTTGAGTGTTATCAGTGGTTCACTCTTTGTGTTTGTAGCTCAAGGTAATATCCTTCTAGTGGGG
>DAIDML010000091.1 GCA_027449005.1 Erysipelotrichaceae bacterium
TTGTTTAATGATCATTTTATCAACGTTATTGTAGCGATCATCCCCTGATTGCATGAAAATAGGAATAGGATCATCACTGACTTGAGTGTCATACTCTTTAGCCACAATATCAGCCATGAACGTATGATGCGCTTTCGCGACACCATCCAACAAGGCTTGACTTAGTCCATACCGTAACGCCGTATGGAGTGGTTTTTGAGTGTTTGGATTAATGAGTGTGTCAATGAGCGTGGCTAAACGTCTAAAGGAATCCAATTCTTGATTGATGAGTTGAGGTTTCACAACTTCTTCAATCACTTGCATGTAGTCTTGGGCAAGAAACAGTGGATCTCTTCCCCCTGCTCCTGAATATTGCACAGCTGCACAATCCCCAAAGGCCATTTGTTGATCCTCTAACACCAGCATGACACTGATGGACTCGCCCGCAACACGCACACTGGTAAATCCTGGTGTCACTGGATTTCCTACATAGGTTTGACCATCAGACACCGCATTGGTCTTAATCGCTTTTTGATCATCAAAGAAGAACCCTGTTTTCCCTGGTGATGTTAATACATCGATGATTTTCATTGTTGTTCTCCCTTGCTACCACGTCCAATGAGTTTACCTTTACCAATCGCATACACATCATCAATAACCATCTGAAAGTCAACACTACGATTCTCATAAGCTGCACGCTCTTGTAGTTTCTGTGCATGAAAAGCTTTGATTTCGTCACTGAATGGCAGATTTCCTACTTCTAAGAAGCGAATAGCACCCACATTATCTCGTGCTGGTAAGATAAGTCCTTTATTAAATTTGCTTGGCGCAAATGGAATATCAATGACTCCAGCCTCAAATCCTCGAATGGTTCCTAATGCTATATCCCCTTCACCCAATTCAAAGAGTTTATCCACAATGGATCGTGTTTCTTGTTCAATGATACTCATTTCTGCTTTTAATTCTTGTGTCAAAGGCATTCTTTGATCCTTGAGCATACTCACCACTTGTTTGGTGGTCATTAAACCTTGAGCATTGGCTGCCATGGTAGGAATTCCCATGGCTTCATGAGGAGACTTCACAATGACTTTGGTTGCACCCGCAAACGCTGCAGTAGCTGCACCCCATGAAATAACCCCATACGCTTTCGCTTCATCTTGAGGAAAGCCACCCATCCATTGATGCATCACAGTCGTAATCTTCATGTCTGTGTATCCATGTTCTTCAAGATAGGATTGGGTTAAACTCTCTAAAGTACGTATCGCAGCCACATCTTGAATAAGATTGCCACATTGTCCATATCCTACGGTGATGTCTTTCACCCCTTGCTCAGCCGCAAGTAAACTCTCTACAATCGCCACCGCATGAGAAATGCTTGGTGGAACTAGAGTGCCTGTCAATGGACCAAAAGGTTCACGATTGATGGAAATCCCTTGTTCTTCATACAAGCCAATAAGACGATCCACATACATCCAATCACGAATGGTTTGTTCCAAAGAGATGTTCTTGGAATAAGGAATATTATAGGAAATTCCTCCTCCTTCATACGAAGTGAATCCTCCAGCTAACGTAATCTCAGCAAGTAAGCGAGCATCAGGGGTACCATGTCTTACTTGAACGGGAACCTTCACTGATTGAATTAATCGACGACACCCACTCACCCCCTGATTGACAGCGGGAAACCCATTGAGTAAGGAGCGTCCTTCCACAATGCTTTCCTCCAAACCTTGTTG
>DAIDML010000092.1 GCA_027449005.1 Erysipelotrichaceae bacterium
AATGATCATTTGGGTTTGATCAATTCCTACTTCACCACCAAAGTTAGTGGCTTGTGACATGATGGTATATACTCCATTGATGTATAAGAAATACCCAATGATGAAATAGAAGAGAGGCTTGTTTGCGGTAATCTTCTTAAAAGTAATACCAACACGTTTAAATGAAGATGAAATAACCTTAGGTTGAGCAGGTAAACTGTAGGTTTGCTTAACATTTTTAAGTAAAGGAAGTGTAAGTAATCCCCACCAAAAAGCTGTAATGATGAAAGATATTTGCGTTGCTTGTCCAGTGGTTAATCCAAATGGTGTTGTTAAGATTAAGGCAATCCCTAAAATAAAAGGAACTGTGGATCCCACATACCCCCAAGCATAACCATGGGATGATAAACTATCCATTTTCTCATCAGTAGTCACATCAATAAGCATAGAATCATAGAAGACATTACATGCACTGTAGCCAATACGAGTTAAGATGAATAGAATAAGGAATGCTTGCCACTGGGTTACCACTGCTAATGAAGATGCCCCAGCAAGACCCATGATTAAGAAACCCACAAACAGTTTCTTTTTCATACCATGATAATCCGCAATCGCACCCAACACTGGAGAAATGAGTGCTAAAGAAAGAACAGCTATTGTGGTTGCAGTAGAAAATAAAGCAGTCACATTGGCTGTATTCACACCTGCAGATTCCGCTAAAGCTCTAAAGTACACTGGAATCGTCGCGGTAACGATGAGAATAAACGCTGAGTTGGCTACATCATAGAGTATCCAACTCAATTCTGACTTATTGAATTTCATACACATCTTCTCCTTTAGTTAAGTGTATCTTAAATCATCTGCTTTTGTGTTAAAATCTGTCAACTTATATCTTAGGTCTATACGGATAATCTTTGATTAGCCCTTCATATTCAAGGGTTAAATCCAATAAGTGAATTAAATCTTTCGGACTTGTCCAATATGATTTGATATTTTGATCAATGATTGCAATTTTAATGAACAGTTCTGAGATGAATTGTGAACAGAAATAATGATGTTTTCGTTCTACTTTAATGCGGAATGGAATAAAGAATAATCCTAGGAAATTGTAGTGATAAGCACTTGATGACATTTCAAAACGTTTTATTTCATCTTTGAGCTGTTGTGCTTGTTCTTCACTGATGGTGGTGGAGTAGACAAGACATGAATTCTTTGAGGAAAAAGTATATACTCCCTCATACAAACTCTCCTTAACAAATCCACCTATCAATGGATTGTGTGGCTTAATTCTGCCAAATGAATACATTTCTTTAAGTGTGGGATCAAAACTGATGCTGGAATGCATATACTTAAAACCACCAAAAAGTCCAAGTATGCGTGATAACCATGTGCCAGTTCGTGAGAATAAAATATAGACTTTCATATTAAGACTCCTTATCTGATACTAAGGAAGATGATAAAAATTGAGTCAAATCATGCATTCTTTCTTTAGGAATGATGACCATCACTTTATCTTTCTCCAACAGTATCGCATCAGGACCTGGGGAGGTAATCAACTCATTCCCTCGCTTAATCGCAATGATGGTAGCTTGTGTTTTTTGGTATAAGGCTAAGGATTTGATGCTTGTATTCACAAAGGTATGATACTTTGATACTGTAAAGTCACTGCGATGAAGAGGATCTGAGAAACCAAATCGATCCATTGCCATCACGAGTTCTTGCATCACAGTCTCAATTTTCTGATCAATGTTCTTCTTTTGAGCCAATAAATCATGAAGTTCATCCTTAAGTGATTCAACACTCATGAATGCTTTGCGTTGATTAAGATAGTTGATGGCATGTTGACCATCTTCAATCACAACCCCTGAATGAGGATGAACTCGCACCACATAGGCCAGTTCTAATAGCTTCAATGCTTTACGAATGGTCTCTGAGGAAACATTGTATTCACTCGACATTTTAGTTCTTCCAGAGATTTTACTGCCCACTAAAAGATCCCCACTCACAATACGTGAGGCAATATCAAAGGCAATCTTTTCATAGTTGGAAGGTTGTGAACGTTGCTTCATTGCTCACATTATATCACATTAAAACTCAGACAAAAGAAAAAACCTCTAAGAGGTTAATTCAATGAATTTTTGGATATCGTCAACGACCAATTGTAGTGATGCTTCATAGAATGAGACATCCTCACTATCCACTTGGGCCATGGCCGCCACATCCTTAATATTATGTTTTCCAGTAGCTTTAAGCAACTCATTGTATTTAGGAACAAAAGATTCCCCTTCCTTAAGATATTGAGCATACAATCCTTTTGAGAACAGTAATCCAAATGCATAAGGAAAGTTGTAGAAATTAAGTCCTGCAGAATAATAATGAGGTTTATTCAACCACATATATGGATGAAGTTGATGTTGGTCTAGTCCATCTCCATAAGCTTCCATTTGAGCATTAAGCATCAGTTCTTGTAGCTGTTTGGAGTCTAATACTTGTTTCTCTCTTGCCTTAAATAAGGATGTTTCAAACAAGTAACGAGAGTAAATATCCACAATGACTTGGGTCGCATCAGAAATACTGGCTTCAAGAATCGCAATCGCATTTTCTTTATCCGCTTCTTTTAATGCTGCATTCACCACGATGGTTTCACAGAAAATGGATGCTGTCTCTGCAATAGGCATTGGATAACGAGAGTTAAGAATGGTTTCATCCTTCAAACAATGACCATGATAAGCATGACCAAGTTCATGAGCCAAAGTCGTTAAGTTAGAGAAAGAACCATCAAAGTTAAGCAATACTCGGCTTTGCTTAATTGGATGAAGATTGGAACAGAACGCTCCTCCACGTTTACCATTGCGTGGCTCAACATCAATCCAACGATGTTGGATCGCATGTGTCGTAAAGTCTGCTAACTCATCGGAAAACGTTCTAAACTGTTTCACCACAAAGTCACTGGCTTGATCATACGTATACGTTAAGGTGTTGGTGTTAATCGGTGCAAACATATCATAGAAAGGCAATGATGATTCATGACCCAAAAGTTTCGCCTTATGTTTTAAATAACGTCTAAACTCTGGAAGTGTCTTTTCAATCGCTTTAAGCATCGCTTCAAGTGTTTTCTCACTCATTCTTGATTTGATGAGTGTTTCGGATAAAACGCCTTCATAACCTTTAAGTTCATTTAAAGTAAGCACTTCCCCTTTGATCCCATTCAGTGCAGCTGCTGAACTGTCTTCAATGCGTGCATATGCCTTCATCTCCGCATCATATCCCGCTTTACGCACTGCAGCATCACTGCTGTAAGCCAAGTTTCTTACCGCAGGAAGCGGTAAGGTTTTAACCCCTTCAGGTAAATTCACTTCCACACTGAGTGTTGAAGTAATTTTGTTTTGTAGGTTACTCCAAGCCGTAGAACCATTGATGCTCATCTTAGAGATGATTAGTTCTTCTTGTGCTGATAAAACATGATTGGCTTGTTGTTTCATGGTTTCCAACACAAAAGCATGCTCTTTTAAGAGTAATGATGAGTTGATTAATTCATCTAGATTGTTGATGGTTTTTAAGCGATGAATAAATGCCACTTGTCCAGTGACTGTTTTGGTTGAGAGAAGTTGAATTTGATTAAGCGCATTAAGAGCGCTGCTATTAGAAGCATCTGTTGCGGAAGTTAAGGATGCAAATGCGCCTAAGCGAGAAATGAGAGTCGACAGTTTAATGGATTGATGAATGTAACTTTCACACACTTCAACATCTGTCAATGTGTCCAATGTGCTAGCCCATTGTTCAAAGGCAGTGATTTCTGTTTTAACCACTTCAAAGTCGTTAAGAAAGGATGCATCATCTAAACTTGGATATAAATCCGTTAAATCCCAGGTGTTCATTGTGTTTATCCTATTGGGGGTAATTGTTGTAAGAAGATCATGCAATCATGAGCGCTACCTTCATAGGTTGAAGGAAGTGACCCTCTTGAGTTCTCTTTTTTATGATCTAAGACTAAATAGGTTTGTGTCCCTAATTGAGAAACAATGGTGTCCTCAAGGGTATCATTGCCAATCATGATGGCTTCATGAGGTTGGACTTGGATGTGATTAAAGATGTCTTGATAATATTTAAGTTGGGGTTTACATGATCGAGAGGTTTCAAACGTCGTCACTAAATCAAAGTCATGCATTTCCAAACCAATCCAAGATAAACGTTGTTGGGTTGCGATTCTAGGAAACAAAGGATTGGTGGCACACACAAGAGCATACCCTTTGTCTTTGAGTTCTTTAAGAACATGTTTCCAACTGTGTGTTGGCTTCATGGCATCTTTAAGTCTTGAGAATCCCCCTTTATAAAACGTTTCAAAGCGTTGTGCTGCTTCATGAATACGATGTTCTCCTACTAAAGGAGTAAACGCTTCATAAAACACTTCTTCATTGGTTCGATCATCGGTGGACATGACCATGGCCGCTGTTGCTTTCCACAATTTCTGCGCAAACTCCTGTGGGTCCATCCAATCTAAGAAATGAGAGGACAATCCTTTGAAGTAAATCGATTCAAAATCATCCATATCAATTGGGAGCAATGTCCCATCTAAATCAAATAAAATAGCCTTCATGTTTACCTCACTTGTGATGTATTGTATCTTTTTTTAGTTGCTTTCGCAACTAATGTTGTCATTGAATCACAAATTGGGTGGTGTATAATAGGACTATGAAATCACTATCAACCTTCCTAACCATGAAGAACTATTCTATCCTTAGCTTGATCTCCATCATCGCTTGGGTTAGTGCTGCACTTCTCCATGTTTTATTTCTTCAAGAAACCTTTTGGTTTAGACTTCTATTGAGTGTCTCCTTTTTCTTCTGGGCTTTTACCCGCTTTACCTTAGTTTCAGTGATGTCGACTCCTCTTTTTCACCAACGATTGGTTAAGCTTGGTGGATTAATTTCTCTTGTTTTTACTTTCTTGGTTTGGGTGAATCAATCCTCCATCAGTTTAGACCAGTTAATTGGATTATGGATATTGTCTCATTTAACCCTTAGGGTCCTTGGTTATCTTCGTCTCAAACAAAACCAATTTAAGATCATGCGCATGTTTGTGTTGGATGTTCTTATCGCATTACCTTATGGTTTAGTCTTGTTTTTCAATCCCTATCAAAGCGATTTACTCCAATCATGGTTTGTGTTATTATTTATGCTAGGATCAAGTTTCTTGCAAACGTATCGACACCTTGTCATTAAAAAGATGATAAAGGATCATCAAAATATTCACACAACACGTCTTCATTTACCGTTGTTTTTATCACGAATGCTTCCTTCATTCATGATACATACAGTGAATGAATGGCTACTCTCTGATCAAAGAACAATATCTAACTTTGCTTCTATGACACAGTTGACAGAAAGACTTCATGTGTATTTCGTGATGAATGATAAACAAGAAATCAGACATTCCTATGTATACATAGGATTCAGAGGAAAGATTTATCATGTGATTGTCCTCCCTCGAATCAATGCATTATTTCCTTGGCAAAAACAAGGTGTTCTCATTACAAGCAGTGAGGAAGAGTTCACTCATCGCTTTGGATTTAAATATAAGCACAAGGTAACACGATTTACACTACTGATTTCTGAGAAACATGCTAAAAACATTGAAGAACAACTCACTAAGCTCATGACATTCTCTTCTCCTTATGATATTTCTCTCATCAAGAAGAAAAAAAGCTATCTTCAAAGCAAACGCATGTTGTCACAAGGTTGTGAGTTGCGAGCAATTAACTTTGAACCATTCAGAAGTGCACATCCATTGATCCTCTCTGGTGTTAGCTTCTTAAGATTTGTCTTAAAGACATCACTTTGGAATACACTTCCATTTAAAGGGGTATTAACTCCAAATCTTGTTTATGAAATTTGTGAAGAACAATACACGATGCCTCATTCCTACGTTGTAGGACGAGTGAACGTTGAAATTGAATAATTAGAAAGGTGTTTTTATGAATAATGTTTTATTTGCGTTTTTAATTACGCTGTTTGCTGGTTTAAGTACCGGTATTGGTAGCACCATTGCCTTCTTTGCGAAAACCACCAACACGAAGTTTTTATCCGTCTCATTAGGTTTCTCAGCTGGGGTGATGATTTATGTCTCCATGGTTGAAATCTTCTTCAAAGCTGAAGCCAGTCTAGTCCTAGCCTTAGGTGAAACCTTAGGATCCTGGGTGAATGTACTCTCCTTCTTTGGGGGTATGTTATTGATTGCGATCATTGATAAACTCATTCCAAAGGCTGAAAATCCACATGAACTGCACAGTGTGGAAGACGCTGAGAATGAAAGTCTTAAGAAAGGCAATCTTATGCGCATGGGTTTGTTTACCGCATTAGCCATTGCCATCCATAACTTCCCTGAAGGGTTAGCCACTTTCATTGTCGCACTTGAAGAACCAGAACTGGCTATCCCTATCGCTATTGCGATTGCACTGCATAATATCCCCGAAGGGATTGCGGTTTCTGTTCCTATTTACTATGCAACAGGATCAAAAAGAAAGGCATTCTTCTATTCTTTCCTATCTGGTTTATCTGAACCTATTGGAGCCATTGTAGGCTATCTTATTCTCATGCCATTCCTCAATGATGTCGTCTTAGGGGTATTATTTGCCGGTGTAGCT
>DAIDML010000093.1 GCA_027449005.1 Erysipelotrichaceae bacterium
TGTGCACAGTATTTAGTTAAACCCAATCATGACGCGACATCATTCAAATCCATGCTTACCACATTAGGGGATTCGCTTGTGATCAATGAGGTCAATGATGCCTTAAGCATTCACATTCACACCAATGTTCCACATATCATCATGAAAGCGTGTGTAGAGATAGGTCAAGTGATCTCTCATAAGGTGGATGATATGGTGCTTCAAGCCAACATGATTCATCAACCTGTATCCAAAATGGTCATACTTACGGACTCCATTGCGGATATCCCACAATCCATGGTGGATGAGCATCACTGTGTGGTGTTACCGCTTAATCTGATTGTGGATTCTGTGGTTTACATGGATAAACTCACCATGAAAGCCGATGACTTTTACCAACATCTTGATGATTATACCCTCAATCCTAGTTCCTCACAACCCACCATTGCGAGTGTGGAACGCTTACTTAAGACCCTGCTTCAACATTATGATGAAATCATTGGAATCTTTGTCTCTTCTAAGATGAGTGGGACCATCAATACCATGCATAAAGCACTCAACACCCTCAATACTGAAGGTAAGAAAATCACGTTCATTGATTCAAAAGTGAATTCCATTGCGCAAGGTTTAGTGGTGTCGGAAGCACTGCGTGTTAAGAAGCTAGGTTACAGTTATGATGATGTGGTGACACACATTCATGATGTGATTCCTCGAGTCAGAATCTATGTGAGTGTTAAAGACCTCAAATACATGATCAAAGGAGGTCGTGTTTCCAAAAACACTGGATTTGTGTTATCTAAACTCAAACTACAACCTGTGATTTCCATTGATTCAGAAGGTAAAGGCATTATTCCTTATAAGTCATTTTCTCAAAAAAGTGCAGTTAAATCGATTTTAAAAGTACTTAAGAAG
The DNA here is from genome assembly GCA_027449005.1 of Erysipelotrichaceae bacterium. GTDB lineage: Bacteria > Bacillota_I > Bacilli_A > Erysipelotrichales > Erysipelotrichaceae > UBA6182. The sequence continues at coordinate 892 of DAIDML010000093.1, forward strand.
GACATGGAAGAAAAGGGGATTGAGAAATATGCCTTAGTGTATGCGGATAATCCTCATGACCTGGATGATTTCTCAAACAGTGTAAAATCGATTACAAAACAAGAGCCAGCTTACATTGAAACCATCTCACCTATTGTAGGACTCAATGCAGGTAAAGGGGCATTTGCGATTGGATATATTCAATCCAAGCATTAACAAACAAAGGATCCTGAATCAGGATCCTTTGTTTATGGAGAAACTATAATAGTGTTTCGTCGGCTTCTTCTTGAACTTTGTCAAAGGCTTTGTGAAGTGCGTCTTTGGTTTTTGTTGTCACTTCCATGACTTTACCTTTCGCATTTTCAAACATGCCTTCTACTTTTAGCGCTGGATCATCGGTGATGGTACCAACCACTTCCTTCACTTTGCCACCGATTTGAGCAATGACACCTTTACGTCGTAAGACTTCAAATGTCACCACTGAACCAACAGCCACAAGGCCTAAAGCAATGAATTTTTTCATGTGAACCACCTTTCTTTGTTTCTATTATACCATAGATTAAAGAGTGAGCAGAAAAGGAACCCTTCTTATCCTTTGACTTGATTCTTTCCAGCTTTTTTAGCTTCATACAGCTTTTTATCAGCAAGTTCAATGAGTTCTTCAAGTGTTTCAGTGGAATGTTCTGTGACACCTGCACTTAGGGTGACTCGACCAACACCTTCAAAGACGTCACTGGATACACGCTCAAGAAGTCGTTGGGTGGCGCGTTGAGCTTGGGCTAATGAGGTGTTAGGGAAAATCATCAAAAACTCTTCACCACCGTATCGACCTCCAATATCAAACCCACGAATGGTATGATTGATGATTTCACCTATTTTTCTAAGTATGGCATCACCTACTAAATGCCCGTAAGTATCATTGATTGTCTTAAAGTCATCGATGTCCACCATCGCAATACTCAATACTTGCGTGTTGGATACGTTTTGATTGAGATGAAATTTGAGTTCTTCTAAGATGGAGGAGCGACTACGTAGTCCAGTTAATTCATCAAACATGACTCTTTCAAGTAATTGTTGATTTTGAGTTCGTAACAGCACTTCATTTTCTTTTTGAGAAGTGATATCAAACACGATTCCAGCCACAAGTGTTGCTTTGCCTTCACTGTTTCTTTCTACTATTTTACCTAAGTCATAAAACCATCGGTAAGTTCCATCTTTTGCTTGAATGCGATAGGTATGTTCATAGTTAACAGTGTCATCATGCATGGCTTTAATCATGGAGTTCATGGTAGGATCATAATCGTCCTTATGAAGTTTATTAGTGAAAAAACTGTAGTGTACAAACTCAGGCATTTCATCTCTAGTGTATCCTAAGATGTTAATTTTCTTG
>DAIDML010000094.1 GCA_027449005.1 Erysipelotrichaceae bacterium
ATAATGAGTCTTCATCATGTATCGCATAAATATTTGAAACAATCGTATGAAAGCAATGTGCATCTACTAAATCCTTTCGAACAAGCAAGAAAGAATAAATATGCATTGTATCACTTATTAAAACAAACAAAATTAAAACACTTCCATGATAGTGAACTTTCAACACGTGCAACAATTGCATTTGGAGTTGTCTTTCCCGATTCTTCCCTAATAAATGGTCAATTGCCCGCGGAAGCACATAAAAACATCATACTCTTTGCTCATCACTTAAACGAAGGTTGTGAGAAGCATATAAAAAGATAATGCATTGGTATCATACACCTCATCAAGATTCACTAAATCCATTGCTTGATTCACTTTGCCGTGAAACATTTGCACCAATTTGTGAAATAAAACGCTCTTTGAAACACTGGATTGATGATGAACAACAAACCATAATCACATTAACACAGCAACAGTTTCACCTTTTAAATATTCTTCAATTTGTTGAAAAAGCTTCAATCTATGGATGTGCTGGAAGTGGTAAGACACTTTTGGCGATAGAAAAAGCGCGCATTGAAAGCAGTAAAGGAAAAAAAGTTTTATTAGTGTGTTACAACACCTTACTTGGTCAACATTTAAGTGCCGCTTTTACATCTCAGGCTTTAGTAGATGCACATTGCTTTCATACGATTGTTTCAAATATTTATGCGATACATGATGAAGACTCATTATTTAACGATGAACTATTGTGTGAGCACATAGTTAATTCACCTCAACCCATTTATGATGGCTTAATTGTCGATGAGGCTCAAGACTTCAATGAAGAAATGATGCTTATGGTTCACTCACTACTTAAGTCAACTGCTTTTACTTATTATTTTTGGGACAGTAGTCAAAGATTAAGTTTACATCAACTAGCTGTGCCAACATGTGAAACTAACTTGATATTGACACGTAATTTCCGAAATACGCAAATGATTTTTAAAACTTTGACACAATTTGTTGATTCCTCAATCGCGCTATTTTGTGATGGTCCATTAGGACGTCGTATTGAAGTGCTTGAATCTTATCCTCAAGACAATGAGAATTTGATGATTGATCGTGTTCAACAGCTTATTCATGTTTTAGTTAACAAAGATGGTATTCTCGTGAAAGATATAGCTATTTTGACTTTTAAAGGTAAAAAAAAATCAGCGTTACACCGATTGCGCTCATCTATACCATTAATCCTTTTTGAGGATAAAATATCACCCCGTGCGATTAAAGTAGATACTGTTCGTAGATTTAAAGGTCTCGAAGCTCATGTAGTTATTGTAGTCGAACTTGATGATGCATCAGCGATGATGGATACCCAACTCTTCAACAATATGTGCTACGTTGCGTTTTCGAGGGCCGTCCATCACTGTATTATCCTTCCATATCAAGGGTTACAACTAACGTTGCCAAAAGATGTTGATTTATAGTATACACAGCATTATACAACTCATACGAAATGAGTGGGTTGTGTTTGACAAACCTATGGAATAACCT
>DAIDML010000095.1 GCA_027449005.1 Erysipelotrichaceae bacterium
CAGTGGATAAAGATGCAGCCGCACTGATGGGAGTGGATGTGAATCATACGATATCCATGACCTTTGCATTAGGCAGTGCTTAAGCTGCGGCAGCTGGGGTAATGGTGGGCATGTACTACATTTCAATGACACCTTATATGGGATTTGCACCTGGTTTAAAAGCGTTTGTGGCTGCCGTCTTTGGTGGAATTGGATTGCTTCCGGGAGCTATGTTTGGGGGTTTTGCGATTGGAATCATCGAAACACTTGTTGCGGGATATGGAAGTACTTTGTTTAAAGATGCTGTTGTGTATGCCATCTTAATTCTAGTGTTACTTATTAAACCAAGTGGTTTATTTGGTAAAGGAGGAAAAGAAAAAGTATGACATTGCTACTTAAATACAAAAACATCTTTCTTTGTGGGCTATTATGGTTGATTGTATTAATTGGTGTGAACACACTTATTGACGCTCGTGTTATTAATCCTTATTATCGTCAGATTTTATATGGTATTGGTATCAACATGATCCTAGGGGTTAGTCTTAATCTTATCATTGGGTTAAGCGGTCAACTTTCATTAGGTCATGCTGGTTTCATGTCCATTGGTGCTTACAGTGCAGCTATTGTGTTGCGAACTCAACCTCATCTGGGAGGTTTAGTGCTCGGTGGTGGTTTAGGAATGATGATCTCACTGATTGTAGCCTATGGAGTTGCTGTTCCTACACTAAGGCTGAAGGGAGACTACCTTGCGATTGCAACGTTGGGGGTAGGTGAAATTATTCGAATCGTTATTCTAAACATGAGCATTACTAATGGAGCGAGTGGAATATCCAATATTCGTAATTTGATGAGTTGGCCTTTGATGTACACCATGGTTTCATTTGCTGTCATCTTAACCTTGCGCTTTAAGTACTCAAAGTTTGGAAGAGCAGCATTATCGATTAAATCAGATGAGTTAGCTTCAGAGTCCATGGGGGTGAATGTCACCAAAATCAAAGTATTGACTTTTATGTTTGGAGCAATGCTTGCGGCAGTTGCAGGTAGTTTGTATGCGACTACCTATTATGTGGTTAAACCTGAAACCTTTGGTATTGATATGTCCATTGGAATCTTGATTATTGTGGTGCTAGGTGGAATGGGATCACTGAGTGGATCACTGTTGGCAGCCATCTTTGTTGGAATAGTGAACATGTTTCTTCAAAGTTATGGTCAAATGCGAATGTTGATTTATGCCCTTATTCTTATTCTGGTGATGATTTTTAGACCAGAAGGACTGCTAGGACTAGAAGAACTGTCTTTGCAATCCATCAAATCGAAATTTATCAAGAAGAAGGAGGTGGTTTCATGAGTTCAGTGCTTCAAATTAAACGAGTTAATAAAGCTTTTGGTGGATTAATGGCTTTATCTGACATTTCATTTGATGTTAATGAAGGTGAATTGTGTGGTCTTATTGGTCCCAATGGTGCAGGAAAAACAACCTTGTTCAATGTGATCAGTGGTCTTTATACCCCAACTTCAGGATCCATTACCTTATCAAACCAATCTTCAAAAGTCATCAGTGGATTAGCTCCTTATAAGATCACACAACTGGGGTTAGCCCGTACTTTTCAAAACATACGCTTATTCAAAGAAATGACGGTGCTTGACAACATCAAGGTAGCCATGCATTCGCAGGTTCAAACATCATTATTAGATACACTTATAAGAACTCCACAGTACAGAAAAGAAGAAGAACGCATTGAGAGTGAAGCATTGACGTTTTTGAAGAGTGTTAAACTTGATCATTTAGCACAGAAAAAAGCATCTTCCCTTCCTTATGGACAACAACGTCAATTGGAGATTGCTCGTGCCTTAGCCACTCAAGCTAAAATCCTACTTTTAGATGAACCCGCAGCAGGAATGAATCCACAAGAAACAGAAGATTTAGCACAGTTCATT
>DAIDML010000096.1 GCA_027449005.1 Erysipelotrichaceae bacterium
TTGATGGATGTAGTAATAACCAAAAACAGCTTCACAACCTGTGGATAATCGATACGTCATAACAGAGGCATTCTTTGGAATGGTGTCGGCTTTATAGTTACGCCCTCTTAAGAAATACTCTTTCATGATGTCATCAAACCATGGTTGGCTTTGTGCATACACAATAAAATCAGCTTGAGCTTGTGCACTTAAATAACGAATGGAAGCTTGAGTTAAATCTTTGCTTTTGCGAATGCCTAATTCCACAAGATGAGTCTTGACGACTAAAGCTAAATACGCATCGCCAAGATAAGCATACACATTAATGGGATAGTTCATGAAAGGACACCACGTTCTATGAGTTGACCACGATAGTGATCTGCTAAGGCAAAGTCTTTATCCACTTTAGCTTGATTCCAAGCATGGATCAATAGAACATCCTCTGTGGAAAGCTGTGGATGAGGTGTGGATATCCCTAAGATGGACATCATCTTTCGTAGTGTATGATCGGCATTCACAATGTCTTCTTTGAATGAGGTTTTGTTTCTGAGCAGTTGATTGAGTTGTTTGACTTGTTCAAACACCACACTCATGGCTAAGTTGATGTTCATGTCATCTTTGCATGCATCCAAGAAAGCATCATACAAAGATGTTAAGGTACTTGTTTCAATGTTGGAATCCATCAACGCTAAACGAGTTTGTTTGAGAACCGCTTGAATCTTATCCATTTCAGATTGAGCTTGTTGGATGGTTTCGGCACTGATGTTGAGTGGAGAGCGATAATGCGCTAACAGCAACAACCATCGCACCACATTACCTCCAAGCTCTTGGATGTAATCTTTGGCCCATATGACGTTACCTAAGCTTTTACTCATCTTTTCTCCATCAATATTGAGCATACCATTGTGAACCCAATAATTGGCTAAGGCATGATGATGAGTTCCTTTGCATTGAGCGATTTCATTTTCATGATGTGGAAATTTTAAATCCATTCCACCCCCGTGGATATCAATAGAACCTTTGAAATGATCTAAAATCATGACCACACATTCTGTGTGCCATCCTGGACGACCATCACCAAAAGATGAATGCCATTTAATGCCTTGATCTGTGGCTTTCCACAATGTGAAGTCTAATGGATTCTTTTTCTTATCGTTTTTCTCAATACGAGCTCCACTGATCAAATCTTCAATCTTTTGATTGGATAACTGACCATATTCATCAATGGAAGAAACATTGAAATACACATCATGATCATTCACATAGGCAATGTCTTCTTTCACCATGGTTTCAATGTAATCTATGATCTTATCCATGGTTTCAGTCACTTTTATGGTAATTGGAGTTGCTGCATTGAGTTGTTGGCGTACTTGTTCGTAGGCTGCAATGTAAGTGGAAGTAATTGCTTCTTCACTTTGATTGGTTTCAATAGCTTGTTTGATGATTTTATCATCCACATCGGTGTAATTAGACACAAAATGAACGTGATATCCACACGCCTCTAGGATGTTTTTTAACGTATCAAACACAACGATTGGTCGAGCATTACCAATATGGGCATGGTTATAGACTGTAGGTCCACACACATACATGCTGACTTCATTCTCTTTGATGGATTTAAACGTTTCAACTTGGTTGGTATAAGAGTTATAAAGGCGCATAAACATCTCCTTATCACACTCAAGTATACCATAGACTGATTATGGCATAAAACATAAAAAGACCGAGTTACCTCGGTCTGTGGGGGGATTAGAATTGGCTTGCGATGAATTTCGCAGTGCGAACTAATTGGTGTGTGTATGATGCTTCATTATCATACCAAGAAGCGACTTTAACTAACGTAACGCCACCAGTCTTAATGACTTTGGTTTGAGTTGCATCAAAGAGTGAACCAAAGGAGCATCCGATGATGTCAGAAGAAACAAGTTCTTCTTCAGTGTAACCAAAGGATTCGTTCGCTGCTGCTTTCATAGCTGCATTCACTGATTCAATGGATGCATCTTTTTCAACAACCGCAACTAATTCAGTGATGGAACCCGTGATCACTGGAACACGTTGTGCACCACCATCAAGTTTACCTTTAAGTTCTGGAACAACAAGTCCAATTGCTTTCGCAGCACCTGTTGAGTTAGGAACAATGTTAGCTGCTGCTGCACGTGCACGACGTAAGTCTTTCTTCGCATGTGGAGCATCTAATGTATTTTGGTCGTTAGTGTAAGCGTGAATGGTCGTCATGCTTCCAGAAACGATACCGAATGAATCGTTAAGCACTTTAGCCATAGGAGCTAAGCAGTTAGTGGTGCATGATGCAGCAGAGACAATCTTTTCAGATCCATCTAATGTGTCATGGTTAACATTATAAACTACAGTCTTTAAGTCTCCAGTCGCAGGAGCAGAGATGATGACTTTACGTGCACCAGCATCAATATGAGCTTGTGCTTTAACAGCATCTGTGAAGAATCCTGTACATTCGATAACAACGTCAACATTCAATGATTTCCAAGGAAGATCTGCTGGGTTCTTTTCAGCATAAACGCGAATTTCTTTTCCATTAACCACAAGTCCAGTTTCAGTTGGAGAGACTTCCCCATTGAAGCGTCCTTGCGCTGAATCATACTTTAATAAATGAGATAATGTCTTTGGATCTGTAAGATCGTTAATCGCAACGATTTCAAACTCACTTGATCCAATCATGTAGCGGAATGCTAGTCGACCAATGCGGCCAAAACCGTTAATCGCAACTTTTACTGTCATAATTGTTCCTCCTGTGTGACGCCTCAATTATAGTTCTTTACACCCACAATGTCAATTTTTTCACTATGTTTCAACGGGTGTGCATCATGATGGGTTTCTGTAAAAGTCGGCTTAAATCTTGTGCATCTTCAATGCTTTGTTTGAATAATTCACTGCATAAAGATGGATGATGTAGGATCAACCAACTCTCGACTTTCTTCGTGATGGTCGCTTGAGAAAAGAGCTTTTCAAAGCGCTCTGCACTGGAAGTATGAAGCACTATATGATGATGTAAAGAAGATGCGAAACTGAGTAATCGCATGAGTGTGTCCACATCTTCATAAATCATTTCTCTAATATCAACCCCATAAGGAGTTAACTCATATTCGATGTAGCCTAACACCTTGTCTTCTTGAAGAAGTCCCGCGCGTTTACGACGTGTTATTCCACTGGTTTGAGGAAGTTCAAAGTGTGACACATCTCTCATACGATACGATTCAAAGCGTTGCATGAAACGATTGTAGGCTAAGGCAACCCCTTGTAAAGGCAGTTCAAACGTCACCATTGAAAAAGAG
>DAIDML010000097.1 GCA_027449005.1 Erysipelotrichaceae bacterium
AATGATGGGGCGTTTCAAAACACTTGGATATTTTTGAATAAAACTCACTAACTCTTTAAGCGACAGTTCTTCAATGTCCATGTTGGATTCTTGAATGATTTTACTGCGTTTAGAAATGATATCTTCAGTGCCATTTTCTGATCTCATGAGTAAATGCTTAATTTCATTCTCGTTGAGAACTGATGTAAAGATATTTTTTTCAATGTATTTTAAACCGCGTTGATTCAACCAATGTTTGACTTTACGGCAAGATGCACATCCAGGAGAAGTATAGACAACGATCATAACAATACCTCCATGTAACAAGTATACCTTAGTTAAGATAAAAGATAAAGGTACTTAACTAAACTACTTTGTTAAGATTTTACTCTAAACGATTGTCATGTTGCAATAAAAATGCTTTAATTATTCACAGACGAGGTGAATTATGAAACGCATGTTAAGTGGAATCAAACCAAGTGGTGAATTAACCTTAGGAAACTATTTAGGCGCACTCAAACGTTTTGTGGCTTTTCAAGAGGATTATGAAATGTTCGTCTTCATTGCGAACCTACATTGCATTACGGTTTATCAAGAACCTGCGCAACTTAAAACGTATTTGAAGAATGCGGTAGCTCTTTATTTAGCATGTGGTTTAGATCCACAGCGCTCAACCATATTCCTACAAACCGATGTTCCTGAACATGCTCAACTTGGGTTTATTTTAAGTTGTAACAGCTACTTAGGTGAACTCAATCGGATGACTCAATACAAAGACAAAGCCCAACAAGGTGAAGGAACATTAACAGTAGGGTTCTATACCTATCCAACGCTCATGGCTGCCGACATTCTCATGTATGATCCTGAGTATGTCCCTGTAGGCGATGATCAAAAACAACACGTTGAACTAACTAGAGACATTGGCGAGCGATTCAATAACCGCTACTCCCCTACATTCAGTATTCCAGAACCACTCATTGCGAAAACCGGTGCACGCATCATGTCATTAAGTGAACCGACTAAGAAAATGAGTAAATCAGATCACAGTGATAAAGGCGTAATCTACATGCTTGATGAACCTAACATCATTAGAAAGAAAGTGCGTTCAGCCACCACAGATAGTCTTGGTATCGTTCAATTTGATCCTATCAATCAGCCAGGTATTTCTAACTTAATCCAAATCATTGCCACTTGCCAAGACATTAGCATTGAAGAGGTCGTATCTCAGTATCAACATCTTCAATATGGAGCATTTAAAGATGAAGCTGCAAACATCATTATTGATACCCTATCACCTATTCAAGCACGTTACAAAGAAATCATTCATTCTGATGTGATTGAACAAACCCTCATTGAAGGTAAAGAAAAAGCACAAAGTATTGCACGCAAAAAACTTGAAAAAGTTCAAAGAAAGATTGGATTGGAGATAAAAAAGAAATGAATACCATTCTCATCTACGTAATTCTAGCCATTATCCAAGGCATCACTGAACCACTTCCAGTGTCCAGTTCAGGTCACTTAGTTATCTTTAAACACTTCTTTGATTTAATGAGTGATAATGCTACCCTTGAAATCATGCTTCATGCGGGTTCATTGTTTGCGATCATTCTCTTCTATTTCAAAGACATCAAAACACTTTTCTTCAATAACCTCTCTTTCATTTTTAAAAAGGATGTCTCATTCAAAGAAGATTTCATCTTTGCAGTAAAACTAGTCATCGCAACCATACCAGCTGGCATCATTGGATTGTTGTATAAGGATGCCATTACTTCTGCACTCAATGATGTAAAATGGGTGGGTTGGTTTTACTTGATTACCACCGGATTACTTGTTTTACCAAAAATCATCAAACCATCTTCAAAGCCTTTATCCATGATGCATTCCTTCATTATTGGATGTTCTCAAGCGGTTGCGTTACTACCTGGTGTTTCTCGTAGTGGAAGCACTATTGCGACTTCTATGGCATTAGGTATAAAACCAGAAGAAGGAGTGAAATTCTCATTCTTTATGTTTATCCCCATCGCTTCACTTGTGATTGTGGCTGGAAGCATTGATTTAGTTCAAAGTGCTCCTGATTTAACTCTTTGGATTGCTTATGGGGTCTCCATATTGGTTAGTTTTGTTGTCACTTATTATGCGATGCGATGGCTATCTTACATTATCAAGAAAGACAAATATCATTATTTTGCAATTTATACACTAGCCTTGTCCTTACTTATCTTATTTTTCTTATAAAATTATGATTTCATTATTCTAGAGTGCTATAATATCTCCAAAGGAGATATTTTTTATGATTCAACTTTCAAACTTAACCAAATCATACACAAAGGCAAAAAAAGCAGTGGATACTTTAAGTTTAACCATCAGTGATGGTAGCATTACCGCATTTATCGGTCCTAACGGAGCTGGTAAAACAACAACCCTTAAGATGATGACAGGCATTCTGAAACCCGATCATGGAGATGTTTTGATTAACTCGTATTCCATGGCATCCCACCCGATTGAAGCAAAGAAGCAATTTGGATTTGTAAGTGATAATCCTGATTCCTTTCTTAGACTCAAGGGCATTGAATATCTTCATTTGATGGGAGATATTTATGAGGTTTCCATGAGTGATCGACTTGAGCGAATTGAAAATTACACTAAACGTTTAGGCATCTACGACACACTCAATGATAAGATATTATCTTATTCACATGGAATGAGACAAAAAATCATGATTTGTGGTGCTCTTATTCATCAACCCAACATATTAATACTGGATGAACCTCTCACTGGACTAGATCCACAATCAGCGTTCGAACTTAAAGAAATCATGAGAGAATTCTCACGAAATGGTAAAACCATTCTTTTCTCTACCCATGTGTTGGATGTGGCTGAGCGTCTATGCGATAAGATTTGCATCATTCACCAAGGAAGAATCATGTATGATGGGACTCTTGAAGCACTCAAAGAACAATATCCTAACACATCCCTAGAAGAAATATTCTTAAAGGTTACCTTATGAAAAAGGTTATTACATTAGCTTTAAAACTCACCAAGACCTCTTTTGTCTTGATTGATGATAAGAAAAAAGCTTCTGGCAAGAAACAGTTAGCCTTCTTTTTATTACTCATTGTCTTACTTATTCCTAACTTTGCTTCTTTTGGTTTCATGACTTATGACATGACTTCCTTTTTAGCAACCATCAATCAAGAACAAGTCATCCTCGCATTATTACTTCAAATTGGTGTATCAATCATTATATTCTCCAGTATTTTTATGGTGCCTTCCTATTTGTTTTATGCCAAGGATATCGAAAAGCTTCTTCCTCTCCCATTAACCAAGGCTCAACTGTATTGTGCTAAACTGATTCAAATCCATATTTATCAAATGGGATTTTTCATCCTCCTCATTTTACCTTTTGTGGTTGGATATACCCTTGCGGTAGGTTTTAGTACCTCACTTCTTTTATTAGGCTTTTTCTTGTGGATGAATGCAATCGTTACCATGATTGCTACATCCATGGTGTTAGTCTTGATTATGAGTGTCTCTCCTTGGTTTAAAAACAAGGACGCAGTCACTTTAATCTTAAGTATGATTTCACTTGGATTTGCATTATACATTAACTACAGTATTGGTGGTCTTGATTTTAGTGATCCTCAAGCCATTGCCTATTCATTAATTCAAGGCCAACAAAGCTTAGCACAAGGATTTTCCAGTTTCTTACCTCATTTAAGTGCTAGTGTCGCTTTGATTGTGCGCTTTAACTGGATTACCTTCATCACATATGTGGTGTTAACCCTTGTTTTTATTGTTGGGTCAATCGTAGCATTTGCTCCAATCTTAGTTAATATCATGGCTTCATTCAGTGGTAGCAGTTCAAGTAAAAAAATGACATTGAAGTCTCTTCGTGCACATCAAATCAAACCTGCCATTGTTGCATTAACCATGAAAGAGATCAAGCTCTTGTTTAGAACTCCCGTGTACTTCTTCAACAATATTCTTGTCATGTTAATCTTACCCATCATTTTTGGATTCAGTTTCATTCAAGGGACTGGTGGAGAAATGATTGAAGTTGAAGCATTATCTGCCTTCATTGCATCTCAACCGCTTATCTTAGTTGTTGTGAGTGCTGGATTAAGTGCGTTGTTCTCGACCATTAATTTGGTCACTCCTACTTCGATTTCACGTGAAGGAAGCAGTAAATTTCATATGTTACTCTATCCAGTGGAAATGAGTACACAATTGTATGCTAAGTTCATTTCTGGTATCTTAGTCTCTTTAATCGCAATCCTTCCTTTAGGAATCATGTTAATCATCCTAAACGTCCTTTACATCAAACTAGCAATATTATGGATTGTCGCATCACTCTTAAGCATGCTTATTGTGATGATTTTCATGAATCTTTTAGGACTCATTGTTGATGTCTACCATCCAAAACTCGTTTGGGAAAATGAACAAGCAGCAGTTAAGCAAAACATTAACTTTTTGTTTACCTTTTTAGGTAGTGCTGCCCTCATCGCATTAATGGTCTATACATTGTTTAATCTTAATGATATTGCACAATGGATTATCCTTGGCATACATGGAGTATTATTGGTTGCATCCATTCTTTTCAAGCGTATAATAGAAACAAGATCAATGGATGTGCTAATCGAGCATTAGAAAGCGCTTATGAAAAAAATTCTTAGTTATTTATGGCCGTTTTGGAAAACCATCCTATTAGTGGTGGTTTTCATTATCGCTCAATCATTGGCAGAATTATTCTTACCACGACTAATGTCCCTTATTGTGGATATTGGTATCGCAAATTCAGATTTAGAGTATGTTATCAATCAAAGTTTTGTCATGGTCCTTATTGCCATTCTCGCCATCTTTAGTGCCATCATGGTCGCTTATTTTAACACACGACTAGGAACATTGGCTGTGAAGAAACTAAGAAGTGATGTCTTTGATAAGATTCAGCAGTTTTCTGCCCAAGAATTGGATCAATTCACTCCTTCCTCCTTGATTACACGATCAACCAATGACATCAATCAGATTCAGATGTTATACACCATGATGCTAAGAATCATCATTTCTGCTCCACTGATGGCTGCGGGTGGATTTTTTTTGATGTTAACGCAAGAGAGTTCTTTGTCTTGGATCTTTCTGATCTTAGTTCCTGCCGTTGTGGTATTCATCATAGGGATATTCACTTATGCTAAACCACGTTTTGAGAAAATTCAAAATTTGGTGGACACCTTAAATCAAGTGGCACGTCAGTTGCTCAGTGGCGTTAGAGTCATTCGTGCTTTTAACGCTCAATCTTCTCAAAGTCAACTGTTTGTGAATCAAGCAGATAAACTTAAAAATGAAAACATTCACCTTAATGATGTCATGTCACTCATTAATCCATTCTTTAACATTATTCTTAACGGTTCAACCATACTCATCATGTTTGTCGCAACTCCTCTTGTGGCTAACTTAACCCTCCCTGTTGGCAGTTTAATGGCTTTTGTTCAATACACCATGCAAGTCATGTTTGCTTTTATCATGTTGTCATTTGTCTTTGTCTTCTACCCTAGAGCTGTTGTCAGTGCACAGCGTTTAAGTGAAGTGTTGAATACCCCTCTTTCCATTCAAGAGGTTACTCAACCAGAGCAATTTAACGATCAGGATGTCTCCATTACCTTTGAAAATGTTTCCTTCAGTTATCAAGATGCCAAAGAAAGAGTACTCAATGATCTCTCATTCACCATACCCGCTAAAACAAAGACGGCCATCATTGGATCCACTGGTTCTGGCAAATCCACTCTAGTACGCTTATTACCTCGTTTTTTCGATCCAATTGATGGCAACATTCGTTTCAATAATCATGATATCTCCAAACTAGGTTTGGAAGAACTACGACAATTGATTGGATATATTCCTCAAAAAGCCAGTTTGTTCAGTGGAACGATACGATTCAATCTTACCTTGAACAATCCTTCAGTTAACGAAGAAGACCTAATTACATCCATTCAAATGGCCCAAGCTTCTTCCATTCTAGAAGAAAAAGAAGATGGACTTGATGCGGAAGTTACGCAAAAAGGATCCAATCTATCAGGAGGTCAAAAACAACGTTTAGCCATTGCGCGAGCCTTAGCTAAACATCCTAAAGTGCTTATTTTTGATGATAGTTTTTCAGCATTGGATGCCATTACTGACAAAAAAGTTAGAGAAGCTTTAAAAGCACTTCCTAATACAACTCAAATTATTGTGTCCCAAAAGATTTCCTCCATCGTGGATTGTGATCAAATCATTGTTCTTGATGAAGGATCGATTGTTGGAATAGGAAATCATGAGACCTTGTTGAAAACCAGTTCCGTCTACAAAGAAATTGCGCTTTCACAAAACATCATCGAGGTGACATCATGAGTTTTCATATGAATCACGCCATGCGCGCACAAAAATCAACCATTAAGAATGCGAAGCAAACACTTCAGCGTTTACTCATGTATCTAAAGCCTTACGTATTACTGATTGTCTTAGGTGTCTTCTTTTCGATTACCGCAACCATCTTAACGGTTATAGGACCAAGCATTTTAGCTCAAGCTACGGACTTGCTTTATGATGGGTACTTACAACGTCTAAGTTCACCCGCTTTTGAACTCGATCAATCAGCTGTCTTCTCAGTGTTACGACTTGTGTTAATGATTTATGGCAGTGCTGCAATACTGTCTTATCTTTCATCCATTGTGATCAATCGTGTCACTCAAAAGATGACACTAACCCTACGTACTCAAATTTCATCAAAAATCAATCAGTTACACCTTAGAACCATTGATGAAAAACCCATTGGTGATGTGTTGTCTCGTATCACTAATGATGTGGACACCATCAACAATTCACTTCAACAAGCCCTCATTGCTTCCATTGTAGCCTTCTTATCCATCATAGGTATTCTCATCATGATGATTCGTCTTTCATGGATTTTAACCATCGTAGCGCTCATTTCACTGCCTGTATCCTTATTTACCGTATCCAAAGTCGTTGCCTATGGACAAAAGTACTTCTCATTAAGAGCTAAAACCTTGGGTGATTTGAATGGACACATTGAAGAAATGTTTTCCAACCATCTGATTGTAACAGCTTATCATGGTCAAGACTTTGCAACCAAAAAATTCAGAGAGCTCAATGATCAACTGCAATCTCAAACTCAAAAGTCTGAAGTCATCTCTTCTTTAATGTTACCTGTGGGTGGGTTTATAGGTAATTTAGGTTACATTGCTGTGGTGTTAATTGGAGCCATGCTGATGATTTCATCACAACTGTCATTAGGTGCTATCCAAGCCTTCATCATGTATATTCGTAACTTCAATCAACCTTTGAACCAAATGGCAAACATCACCACCATCATTCAATCCACTGTGGCAGCGAGTTAGCGTGTGTTTGAGTTCTTAGACTTTGAAGAAGAAAGCATTGAAAACAAACCACCATTACCTTCAATCATTCAAGGTGAAATCGAGTTTGAACATGTTGATTTTGGTTACAGTGATGATAATGTCTTCATTCAAGATCTCAACATGCACATTAAACCTGGCATGAAAGTCGCAATAGTTGGACCAACAGGGGCCGGTAAAACAACCATCGTTAACTTGTTAATGCGATTCTATGATGTTTTAAGTGGCCAGATTAAAATGGATGGTCACTCCATCAATGATTATACTCGTGAATCCATACGCTCATCCTATGCAATGGTCCTTCAAGATTCATGGTTGTTTAAAGGGACAATCAAAGAAAACATCACTTTCAACCAAGAGGTTGATGAATGTGATTTCTATCGGGCAACCAAGGCAGCTAAAGTAGATCATTTCATTCAAACCTTACCTCATGGATATGACACATTGATCAATGAAGATGCTTCAAACATTTCTCAAGGACAAAAACAACTCATCACCATTGCTCGTGCATTCCTCTCCAATAAAAACATCCTAATTCTTGATGAAGCCACTTCTTCAGTGGATACTCGTACAGAATATCTCATTCAAGAAGCCATGGAAGCCCTTATGAAGAAAAGAACAGCCTTTATTATTGCTCACCGTTTGTCCACCATCATTAATTCTGATCTCATTCTGGTCATGAATCAAGGTCAAATCATTGAACAAGGCACACACACTGCTTTACTTCAAAACAAAGGTTTCTACTTCAATCTTTATCAATCTCAGTTTGAAGAAGCTGAAATTATTTAAACAAAAAGAGTGATCATGTTTGAAATGATCACTCTTTGTTTATTCAAATCTAAGTGCTTCAACTGGTTCTAATTTACTTGCATTGTATGCTGGGTATAAACCAAAGATAACACCAATGGTAATCGAGAAGACAAGGCTTAAGACTACCGCATCCAGACCTAAAACGACGTTAAAATCAGTAATCCAAGAAATCACTAACGTACCAACGTAACTGACGAGTAATCCCAATAATCCACCTAATGTGGTAATCAGTACAGCTTCAATCAGAAACTGTGCTAAGATTTGTGACTGTCTTGCCCCCAATGCTTTTCGTATTCCAATTTCCTTAGTTCGCTCACGCACTGTCACAAGCATAATGTTCATGATTCCTATACCACCCACCACCAGCGATATCGAAGCTATCCCTGCAAGTAAACTGGTTAGTAAACCAAGAATGGTTTCCAACACCCCCAACACTTGGGTTTGTGAGAAGGCTCGATAATTACCATCGGAAGGAAACACAGTTGAAAGATAGGTTAAGACACGATTTAATGTAAAATCAATGTTTTCTTCAGAGTTAGCAGCAATGTAAAATGTTTTAGTGACTGAACTAAAGCCACTCATAATGGATGCATAGTCAATGGGAATATACACCATCATATCATTGTCCCCTGAGAAGTTGGTTCCTCGCTCTTGCGCCACTCCAATGACTTCAAAAGGGATGCCTTTAATAATAATGGTTGATCCAATGATGGATTGATTCGGAAGCAGTAAATCAGGGATTTTACTTCCTAACACGACCACAGGTGTGTTATATTCAACATCATACTCATTTAAGAAACGACCTAACTGCATATCCAATGAATTAATGTAGGCAAATCGCTCATTCACACCACTAATCGAAACATCAATGTTTTGTCCTTCTATTTGATAGGAAACAGAGGCTGAGATGAGTGGTGAATAGGCATCAATGTCAGCTTGTTCTTCAATTAAACTGATCCAATCATTCGGTAAACTTCCCTGTGCATCAAACACACTGACAAAGATGAGGTTTGAGCCAATGGAACGTATTTGATTGGCAGCTTCAAGTCGTGCTGAGTTACCTAAACTCATGAGAAGAATGACAGAAGAAACACCAATGATAACACCCAGTGTGGTGAGTAAAGCACGAATCTTATGAGCCCAAACTGACTTCAGAGCTAAGATGAAATATTCTTTAATCATACTCATGATTTCACCTCACTGACATCAGTTAAAACTAAGCCATCACGTAAAGTAATGATTCGATTGGTGTTTTTTGCCACCTCAACATCATGCGTAATAATTACCACGGTTTTACCTTGTTGATTCAATTCTTTCAAGGCATTAAGGACTTCTTGTCCTGTTTTAGTGTCTAACGCTCCTGTAGGCTCGTCTGCTAGTATAATGGCAGGATCATTTGCTAAGGCCCGTGCAATAGAAACACGTTGTTGTTGACCACCAGAGAGCTCTGTTGGCTTATGATGGGTACGATCTGATAAACCCACTAAACCTAAGAGATGAAGTGCTTTTTCTTCACGTTGCTTTTTATGCATACGTGCGTACGTCATGGGCATCATGACATTTTCAAGGGCACTTAGATTGGTGAGTAGATTGAATTGTTGAAAGACAAAACCAATTTGCTTATTGCGAATATCTGCTAATTCATCTTGATCATAATCCTTGATGGGAATACCATTCAGTTCATAGTATCCATCTGAGATAACATCCAAACATCCGATGATGTTCATCAACGTTGATTTTCCACTTCCCGATGGTCCAACGATGGCTACAAACTGGAAGATAATCGAATAAAGTGCAATTTCCCATCCAAATAGAAAACCTGCAATTGTTAACACAACCGCATTACCAGCGAGGATATAGTTCCAAGATTCAGTGTTGGTCTTATGTGATATAAACAATGCAATAAAATCAGTCCCTCCACCACTGGCATTCGCCATGAGTGAGAGTGAAGCAGCAACACCTGAAAAAATCCCCCCAAATACCGCAATCAATAAAATATCATTGGTAATTGCGATTTTTGGAATCAATTCCACAAACACTGAAACTAAACCAATTTGAAGCACACTGTAACGTGTGAACCATTTTCCAACATAGCGATAAACAAGGATTGTAGGATAAATGTTTAATCCTAGATAAAGAAGACCAAATGGGATTGAAATATTATAGTATCTTAGGGATAAGCGTTGAGCAAGCACTGAAATACCTGCAAAACCACCTGGAAATAAATTGCCATTTTCAATGAACACTTTAATGGATAATGCACCTAAAAAAGCTGATAAAACAACCAATAGAATGGACTTGATATGGTTACGGGAGGTTTGTTTGTGCATCGTCTGTGTCATACCTAAAGATTATAACTGAAAATTTAAAAAAAGAAACCATTTTAAACAAGATAGTGTGAAACACAAGATTCAAAAATGTGATCACTTCTTTTTAGGAATGAGTGATTCTTGAATGAGTTAAGATATCGCTCACATCGCTGTGTTTGACGAAGAATTACACGTCGATCAACAGGCAGTTTAAAACTAAGCTGATGAATTGTTAGAATTGTGTTGTGATCTGATTTTTTGATTTGAACATCATGATCATACAAAACCCACATTTCGTGATTGTGTAAAGGAATGGGAAAATACATAATTCGAGCAGAAACACTCAGACAAATGGGCACTTTTTGTCTTATCTTTAAATGATGCCTTATCGCATCCATGTTCCCTTTCAAAGTAGAGCCATAACAAAGACATTGTTGGTGGAAGTATTCAATGACACTTAGGTTTGATTTCTTTGAGATATGATCAGCATAAATAAGCTCTAAATCATATCCTTGTTTAATGATAAAAAGAGGAATCATACGTTATCTCCTTACATTAAACTTCACATTTAAGCATAAGTTTCCTAAAAAAAGTGTTCTAAGAACACTTTGTTATTTTTCGCAATCGCAGTCGCAATCCCCTTCACATGTGCCTTGGCATTTGCACTCATCCATAGGCTTACCACATTTGCATGTTTCATCATCATGGTGATGATGTCCACCACAACCACATCCTTCATGATCATGGTGATGATGCCCACCACATCCACATCCTTCCTCATCCTCATCGTGATGATGTCCACCACATCCACATCCTTCGTGATCATGATGATGGTGATGCATTTGTGCTTCATACGCTAAGGTATCAATCACAAGAGCTTCAACTTCAATCATTGCTCCCATAGGAAGTGCAGCAACTTGAACCGTTGAGCGAGCTGGATATGGCTCAGCAAAGACAGTAGCATATATCTCATTGAACTTTGTAAACTGACTTAAATCAGTGATATAGACTGTCGTCTTGACAATGTGTCTGAACTCCAAGTTCATCTCTTGTAAGACAGCTTCCATGTTTCTGAGCACTTGATATGTTTGCTCATACATATCTCCTTTAACGAGTTCTCCTGTTAATGGATCAATTGGAATTTGTCCTGATAAATAGACAAAATCTCCTAGTTTTACCGCTGGGGAATATGGCCCAATCGCTTTAGGAGCATGTTGTGAATGAATGCCTTGATACATAATGTTTTCTCCTTAGTCATCTTGACTTGTTTTAGAATACACATTCAATTCTATTCTAGCCGCTTTACCCTCTTTCACCTGAAGCACACGTAAAGCATAATTTTCTTGTTTATACTCTTTATTCTTTCTTAATTTCGCTCCTTGAGCAAGTTCATCGATCCAATCAGCAAATGTCTTTGCATTGGTGGGTAAAATATCATCATCATCTAAATAATCATCAAAGAACTTCTTAACTGGTACGATGCCTTCAATATCAAAAGTGTGATTTCCAATTTCAACGACAAACTTAGGAAGATCATCGTATTCATCGTAAATTTCACCAACGATTTCTTCTAATATATCTTCAAGAGTAACAATTCCAACGAAATTCTTGTTCTTCATGGTTTCAACAACTATAGCCATATGTTCACGAGATTTTTGAAGCTTCTCTAAGGCATTTTGAAGGCGTTGACGTTGAGAAATGTAACTCACAGGTCGAAGCAAGTTCTCCATTGAAATAGGTTTATGATGCAGCAAACACTCTAGTACATCACGTTCACGAATAATTCCAATGGCATATAATCCAACATAAGATATAACTGGAATACGCGAATATTTGTGAGTTGAAATGGCACTTATGATTTGCTCTGGTGTCGCGTTATCATACAGAAACACCACTTGATCTCTTGTTTTCATGATTTCACGAACCGTTTTATCATCAAAACTAATAGCGCTTTCGATTAACTCACGCTCTTCTTGATCAAGAACCCCTTCCATCTCAATGGTCTGCACGATTTCTACTAGCTCATCTTCCTTTGCGGTAACTTTTTCGTCCCCTTGTTTGAGTACTTCTTTTTCAACTAAGTTCGTGAGTGAAGCGATAGGAGAAAACAAAAGTCGAAATAAACGAATAAATGGCGTGATAAAAATGGCAAATGATTCAGGATGTTGCTTAGCAAGCACTTTAGGTAGGATTTCCGCAAACAATAAGATGAGAATTGTTAAGGCGGTCATACTTAAACTCAATGCAATGTTGCCCATAAAAAGACTTGTAAACAACAAGGTAGCAAAAGTAGTCATCGCAATGTTTGCGATGTTATTGCCAATTAAAATAGTTGTAATGACACGGGTATAGTCATTCACTAATTCAAGCGCTTGCTGGGCATGTTTTACTTCGTTTTTAATGTATTGTTTTAATCGGATTGGATTAAGACTTGAGAAAGCGGTCTCCGCAGCCGAAAAAAGTGCAGAAAAAACAAATAAAATAACTAGACCAACAAGCATGGTACTCTGCGTACTGTCCAAAATGGGTTACTCCTTATAGTATTCGATTTCTTCATCCATATGAGATTGGATTTTTGATAAACTCAGTGAACGTAATAATGTGAAAAAAATGCTAACAATCATCATGCCTAACACAATTAGGGATAAAATGTCATTTAATCCAGTTATCATAAGTTCACCTTGAGAAGTATTATACTAAATCAATGCCCTTTTGTCTAACAAGACTACCAAATGTGAGACTTAACCACACCAATGATATTATGGACAAGAAGATACCCCCAAGCATACCAATCCATCCTGCTCGATTAATCAACATCACCACTCGTTGTGGAGAGAATGCACTGAAGGCAAATGAAAATGATGAAAGAATCATACCTAGAATAGCAAAGTAACAGAATACTAGAAATCCAAATACCTTTTGAGAGAGTTTGAACACCTCACTAGGGTGTTTAATGATTAGTCCAAATACAAACCAAATAAGGACTGTCTCAAATCTCAACCATGGTTGAATCATTCTCACGAAAGCATTCAATGTAAAGCCATAATCCACACCAATGGCCAGTAATCTAAACAATTCATGCGACGATTGAAGGGATGGATCACTTAAAATCGCGAGATTATTGAGTTCACTAATACGAGTTAAGGCATAAAAAGGAGCAATGAGCTGTATTCCCCATTGAATGATGATTCCAGCACCAAAGACATATACTATAAAGAGCTGATCGGATGTGAGTTTTAGTTTCATTGAAGTAACCAATCTTTCCCTTTCAACACCTCCACACTGGAAAGGCCTTGAAAATCAAGTTGTCTTTGAACCTCATACAACACAATAGCTACCGTATTGGAGACATTCATGGAACGGGCTTTTGGATGCATAGGAATACGGATACAACGATTTATGTTTTCACTAAGAATAACTTTAGGTATGCCTGTACTTTCTTTTCCAAACACAATCACAATATCCTTATTAATGGATTTAAAATCAAATTCGTTGGGAGTTTTCATTCCATAGCGAGTAATATAGTACACTTCACCTTGAAGATGTTCTAGACACTCTTGTAGACTGTTGTGTTCCATCAGTTGCATTAACTCATCATAATCCATCATGGCACGTTTAAACTCCTTAGAGTGCAACAAAAAACCTAAAGGATGAATCACATGAAGTTGAGCATTCAAAGCAGCACAAGAGCGTAGAATGTTTCCAACATTTTGAGCAATCTCAGGTTCAAACAAAACAATGTGTATCATTATGTTTTCTCCTTAACGTTCAGTTTCTGAATAAACCATGCATATCCTATATTCAAGATGATACCCAGCACAATGATTGAGAAGACTAAAGTCATAAAGAAATTTAAAGGTACCATGTTAACTAATCGATCGGTGCGAGGATCCAGTAACCACAAATCATTTGAGAAAAGAACTTGATGAAACACAATCCAAAACGATCTGAAATCAATTATCGCAAAAACAGTTAATCCTCCAACAAATCCTGAAAGTATTCCAAGAGCTAAGCCATAAGTTTGTTTGAGTAAATTAATGAATGAGTGAGAAGTTCTTTGCGTAAAGATGAGTATGGCTGTGATTGTAATAGAGAAAAACATGGTTATTCTCATCGTACGAATAAGTGCCAATACATCTCCCATATGATCAATCTCTTTTTGATTAAACATGTTAGTACTTTGATTGTTGACTATGACCACACTTTGAATACTATCTGCTTGATCAAGCATGTAGGCAAGTAATTGCTTTGTGGCACGCATTAAATCAGGTGTAGACATTCCAAGTAGAGATGCTGTATCGTTCTGAGAATAAAACCATTCAAAAAAATAAGGTTCTAACCCCAACACACGAATGCTTAAAAGAAACAAAGAAACCATAAATGCAATGTGCATGATGACAACAAGACTCTTTTTCATAAAACTCCTTTTAGATAATGCATTAGGGCTTGAATGGCCAATGCACGATGTGAAATGCGATTTTTTATGGAAGAAGGCAACATTTGAAACGTTTCTTGATATCCTTCAGGAGCAAAAATAGGATCATATCCAAAACCAAAATCATGAGACGGTTCATTCGCAATGTATCCAAAACAGCGATTCACTGTGACAAATATAGGTTGATCTTTGATGTAACAAGCAATAGCACACACAAAAGCTGCGTGTGATTGCTTTGTTTGAAAGCATTGCTCACAAATCCATTGATTGCGCTCATGTTGAGTCATCTCAGGCTTAAAACGTGCTGAATAAATCCCGGGACCGTATTCAAATGCTTCAATTTCAATACCACTGTCATCCGCAATAATAATCAACTCTGGATGCAATTCAATCAATGCAGCTACTTTTTTAACTGCTTGATCATGGTAAGTCAATTGATCTTCAATGATTTCTTCAGTATATCCTACATCCTTCAATGATATTAATTCAAACATGGATTCATCCATCATGGCTTGAAACTCTTTTAACTTATGATCATTAGATGTGACTAATAAGACTTTATGTTTCATACTAACCTCACTGTCCTATTATATAATAAAAAAAACATCATGCACGAGGCATAATGCTTTCAATCCATTTTTTTACATTCATCACTTCTTCATACGTGATGCGATGATCCGTGTTCAAGACACTGAGTTCGACTTTTGCGTTGGCTTTTAGTAAGCGTATTTCCAATACATCCGTTTCTTCAATTGGACAAATCGGATCAAACTGACCTGCCCCAATGAAAATTTGAGTATGGGATAAATCACTGAAATCCATTTGCCTTTTCACATTCATCGGATGCAACATCACTACAGTATAGTAGAAATTTGGATGACGCAGCAGTAAGCTTTGTGCCATGTTTGCACCATTGGAATACCCCAATACAACTAACTTCTTCGGGTCAATATTATATTCAAGACACTTTTCTTTAACAAAATGATGGAGTCGATCCGTACGATAATCTAAATCCTCTTCATCAAATACACCTTCAGCTAAACGTTTAAAATATCGTGCCATTCCATTTTCACTGACTTCTCCAAGCACACCAAACACATTGG
>DAIDML010000098.1 GCA_027449005.1 Erysipelotrichaceae bacterium
TCATAGTGACAAATTAAACAAGATTGTTTGACTTTATTATTACTTTTATGTATGATATTAAAGCAATTGAACCATTGTATGAAGAAAGTGGAGATGGCTCAAATGAAAAGAACGTATCAACCGAGCAAAAGAAAACACCAAAAGGTCCACGGTTTTAGAGCACGTATGAAGACAGTAGGCGGTCGTAAGGTATTAGACCGTCGTCGTGCTAAAGGCAGAGCGGTCTTGTCGGCGTAAAAACGAGTCACCTTATTGGGGTGACTTTTTTTAGATAAAAAATGAAAAAGGAACGAAGAGTAACATCCAACATCGAATTTCAATCCATTATTCAACATAAGCGTTATGTCTCAAATGGATCCTTTGTCATTTATATTAAGAGAAGAAAACAAGAATATTCAAGAGTTGGTATAAGCGTTAGTAAAAAACTTGGATCAGCTGTTGAAAGAAACAAGATTAAACGTCAATGTCGAATGATGTTACAAACATTGTTTGAATTAGAGCTTAAATTTGATGCTGTTGTGATTGTTAGGCAAGGATATCTAACGAAATCGTATGCTGAGAATGAAAAGTTGTTGGAAAAACTACTAAATAAAGTTAAACTATATGGTGACGACCATTAAGGAGAAATATAAATGTATAACTGGTTAAAAAATAGACCTAAACTCATCATGAGTGCAGGGTTACTTGCATTCATTTCAGGATGTACTAGTGTTATTGATGGAAACGGAAATGTACTTCCTGATAAGATCATTAGCACAACAACTCAACTTTCCCAAATTTTAGCGGATGAAAGTTGGTTTTCTGCCTTCTTTGTATTCCCACTTGCTCAAGTGATTAATTTCTTAACTCCAGTGATTGGGGTTGCACTTGCCATTGTAGTTGTTACAGTTGCAATCAAAGCATTAACCTTTGGATTTACAGTCAAATCAACGGTTGCTTCTCAGAAGATGCAAGTGTTACAACCTGAAATGACAGCTATTCAAAAGAAGTATGAAGGTAAAAAAGATGAGCAATCACGTATGAAGCAAGCTCAAGAGATGCAAGCTTTATACACTAAACATAAAATTAACCCGTTCGGGACAATTTTAGTGGCTTTCATTCAATTCCCTGTGGTTATCGCAATGTGGCAAGCTGTTCAACGTTCTGAAGCAGTTCTCAATGGTGTATTGTTAGGTGCTGAACTTAATGTGACTCCATTAACAGGAATTCTTGCTGGACAATGGTTGTACTTAGTGATTTATGTTCTAATGGGCTTATTCCAAATTGGATCAATGCTTCTTCCTGCATACCTTGCGAAGAGAACAGCCGTTAAGAGTGGTAAGAAAGCACCAGCTAATAGCCAACAAGGCATGATGATTGGTATGTTTGTCTTCATTATGTTTATCTCAATTAACTGGCCTACCGCAATGTCCTTGTATTGGTTAGTAAGCAGTGCTGCACAAGTAGCTCAAACATTATTCATTCAACACCACTATATCGACAAACCTGTCGTAGGAGTCTAATATGATCAAACGTTACTCAGGAAAAAACTTAGATGATGCATTAGCTCATGCAGCTAAAGAGAAAAGTGTTCAAGTTTCTGAATTAACGTATTATGTCATTGAAGAGAAAAAAGGAATTTTAGGGTTTGGTGCAGAAGTCATTCTCGAAGCCTATGCTCTTAATGATGTATCGTTATTCATTCAAACGTATTTATCAAATTTCTTCTCTTACTTCGATCCAAAAGCTGAAATCAGTGTGGATCGTCAAGGAGAGGTGTATAAAGTCTTAATCAATGCTTCAAACAATGCAATCTTAATTGGAAAAGCAGGTCAAACGCTGCAATCCTTAGTGAGTGTTGTTCGCTCTGCAACGAGCTCTGAATTTAAACGTCGATTTGTCATCAATGTCGACATCAACAACTACAAAGTTGATCGTTATGAGAAAGTTCGTTTAATGGCTGCTCGTATTGCTAAACAAGTACAACGTACACGCATTACCGCAACACTTGATCCTATGCCTAATGATGAGCGTAAAGTGATTCACCAAGAACTTCAAAAGGTTAAAAACATTAAAACCGAGAGTGAAGGTGATGGGCCTAAGCGTCGTTTAAAGATTATGTTTGATAAACAGAAAAACTAACTTTCCTTAAATGGAAAGTTTTTTATTCAACTTAAGGAGTGTATAATAAAACCATGCCAATAAAGATGATTGTAGGATTAGGAAATCCTGGAAAACGCTATGAAACCACCCGCCATAACATTGGTTTTTTAGTTGTGGATGAGATATTTAAAAGTTGTGATGTGAAATCAACTCAAGACAAATTTAAAGCAAGTTATGCTCAAGTCAATTATAAAGGAAATTCTTTGTTATTGGTTAAACCTCAAACGTACATGAATCTTTCTGGAGAAGCAGTGCATTCCATTGCGAATTACTTCAAAATCCTTCCTTCAGAGATCATTGTCATCTGTGATGATTTAGATCTTCCTGTGGGGAAGATTCGATTAAGAGAAAATGGCAGTTCCGGAGGACAGAAAGGACTTCAGAACATCATTCAACATTTGTCAACACAAGACATTCCACGCATTCGTTTTGGTATAGGTAAAAATCCCCTAATTGAAACTGCTGATTATGTTTTAGGGCAGTTTGAAAAGGAAACCATAGAAATAGTTAAGGCAGGTATACTGCAAGCTAAAGAAGCAGCACTACACTCTGTTGAAAAAGGCTTTGTCAGTGCAATGAATCAATTCAATAAACGATGAAAGAATTATTTAAAACCATTCAAATCCCATGTGAACAAGACCTTCTTCAACAGAAAGAAGTCTTTTCACATCTCAATCTTTCCCAAGAAGCGATTCTTTTGGTGGATTCGTTTATCAAACATCCTCGTCCTATGCTTATCATCAAACCTAATCTTTACCAAGCTCAACTTCTGTACGAGCGAATCTCCATCTTCTTAAATGAAGAAGTGGTTTTGTATACGCAAGAAGATTCATTAAGAGTGGAAGAAATCGCTCAATCCTTTCAAAACCAGTCTGAAAAGATAAGAGCATTAATCAAAGTCATTCAAAATGAAACTTTGATAGTTATTTCTCATGTGGGTGCAGTGACACGTAAAATCCCTGATAAAACTACCTTGCTTTCAAATATTCTTCATCTTTCACTTAATCAAGTGATCTCCATGGAAGACTTGGAAAATCATCTCATCAAAGTGGGATACACCAAAACCATCCGTGTTGATCAACCACTGACGTATGCAAGACGAGGATACATCATTGATTTTTATGACTTAAACCAAGATCATCCTGTGCGTCTTGAGTTCTTTGGGGATGAAATTGATTCAATTCGACTCTTTGATTTACATACCCAAAAGACCATTCAATCCATTAAAGAAGTGGATGTTTATTTTGCCAGTGAAACTCTCATGGGAGAACATGACTGGAAAGCGTTAGATCGTAAGATTCAAACCACATCCATGTCATCCAAATGCTTTACTTACATGAATCATTGGATAGATGAAGTGAAGACATATGGATTTCAACCAAAAGATTACCCACTTTTTGCCTTATCGACTTCTAAAATATCACTGATAGACATGTTTAAAGGACATCATGTGATTATCTCTCCTTATGAGCAAGTGATTGAAAACATACAGAAGAATATTCATGAAAACATTGAGTTTTTAGAGGAGAAGTATGAAGCAAATGAATGGATTTCAGATCAAGACATTCTTTTAGATTACATCGATTTAGAACGAAAGACCAAATTGCATTGTTTTAAAGAGTTTGAAGAGCAATCAAGTACCTATTTAGGCTTACACACATTGGATATTGGGCAAGGATTTCTTGAACATCGTCTATCAACGTTATCCAAAATGCATGGAGAAAATTCCATTGTGTTCATGGTTGAAGAGCACCACTTTAATAACATTGAATCCATTCTTCATGATCATCAAATAAGTTTTAAAAACGTGTCTTTTCAAAATATTCCTTTAAAGGAAGGATTGGTCTTTGAATCTTCAAACATGATTTGGGTAAGCAGTAAAGAGTTGTTTAATACGCAACCTTCACTGGGCCGATTCATTAATCGATTTAAAGAAGCTGAAACCCTACAAACCATTGATGAACTTCATCATGGTGATTATGTGGTTCATCAACACCATGGTATTGGTATCTATCGAGGAATTGTCACTAAAGATGTTTTTGGATACCATAAAGACTTTATTTACATCGAATATCGTGATGAAAGTGTGCTAAACATTCCAATTGAACAATTTAGACTCATACGTAAGTTCATTGCGATGGATGGAATTAAACCCAAAATCAATAAGCTTGGATCTTCTGAATGGAAGAAAACCAAAGAAAAAGTCAAACAAAATGTCAGTAACATTGCTCAACATCTCATTGGACTGTATCAACTCAGAGAACAAAACATTGGTCATGCGTATTCAAAAGATAATGAAGAACAAATTCTTTTTGAAGCCGATTTTGATTTTGAACTCACAGATGATCAAAAACAAGCTGTCATAGACATTAAACAAGACATGGAAAGTCCTAAACCTATGGATCGTTTATTGTGTGGTGATGTAGGGTTTGGTAAGACGGAAGTTGCGGCTATTGCTGCCTTTAAAGCCATTCAAGATCATAAACAAGTGGCGTTTCTTTGTCCAACCACCGTACTTTCTTTTCAACACTTAAAAACATTCATTCATCGCTTTAAGAATTTCGCGATAAATGTGAAAGTCGTTAATCGATTTGTGTCTAATGCGGAAATAGAAAGAATCCTTGATGACTTAAAACACCACCGTATTGATATTCTTATCGGAACTCATCGTTTGCTTTCTAAAGATGTGGTATTTAAAGATCTTGGTTTACTCATCATTGATGAAGAACAACGCTTTGGTGTTGAACATAAAGAAAGAATCAAACAACTCAAAACTGGGGTGGATGTGCTTTCACTCAGTGCAACCCCTATACCTAGAACACTGCAAATGTCACTCATTGGTGTGCGTCAATTATCTCAACTTAACACGCCACCCAAGAATCGTATGCCGATTCAAACCTATGTAATCAAGAAGAACATTGGTCTTATTAAAGAAATCATTGATAAAGAATTATCTCGTCATGGACAAGTGTTTTATCTGCATAATCAAGTGGAAACCATATACAGTGTCGCGAGTTCTCTACAAAAATTATGTCCACAAGCAAGTTTCGCGGTAGCTCATGGACAAATGGATAAAGATCAAATTGAAGATGTGATGATAAGATTCAATCGTAACGAAGTCAATGTCTTGGTATGTACCACCATCATCGAGACAGGCATTGACATTCCGAATGCGAATACTATGATTGTGGATCAAGCAGATCGTTTTGGATTATCTCAACTTTACCAAATACGAGGTCGTGTTGGACGCAGTGATCGTATTGCGTATACCTATCTTATGTATGAAGGTTCAAAACAACTGTCTGAAATTGCTTCTAAACGTCTTCAAGCCATTAAAGAATTCACTCAACTTGGCAGTGGATACAAGATCGCAATGCGAGATTTAACCATTAGAGGAGCTGGAGACCTCCTTGGAGATCAACAATCCGGTTTCATCAACACAGTCGGTATGGACATGTATGTGGATTTACTTAAAGAAGCCATCTCCACTCAACTCAATGAACCAGTGATCAGTCAAGACCCTATCCAACACTTTGATGTGGCAGTGGATGCGTATATTCCTCAATCGTATGCTCAATATGATGGAGAGAAAATTCATATTGTGCAAACTTTACAAAGCATTTCATCACTCAAAGCACTCATAGACTATGAGAATCAGATTCAAGATCAATATGGGCATTACCCTACTTCAGTGGCGTACATGTTTGAAAAGAAACGTTTGGAAATCTTACTTCAAGATGAGTCTGTGGATACCTTTAAAGAGAAAACAAGCAGTATGGAAATTGCTTTCTCACCAACCCTTTCTTCACATATTGATGGTGTTCAACTCTTTAAACGCATTTATGAACTTAATCCAGACATTAAACTTTCATACATTAAGAATCGAATCACATTAACATTATTTAAAAATGAAGATTGGCTAAAAGAACTTATTTCTTCTATCCAACTCGTCAAGGAGGTATCGCATGCGCATTGATAAGTTTCTAAAACTAAGTCGTGTCCTAAAAAAAACGCAGTGTAGCCAAGAAATTAGCTGATTATGAGAAGGTTACCATCAATGGAAAACTGGCTAAACCATCCTCATTGGTGAAGATTGGTGATGTGGTTACGGTTACTTTTGGTGAAAAGGAATTAACCTTTAAAATCAAACTCATTCTCACCCATCCTCGTAAAGATGAAGTGGATCAACTGATTGAAATCATGGATTCATCTTTAAGTCTGGAGTGATTTGGTTTATAATGAGTACGATATGAAAAAGACCAATCCAAAAGAATTTTACAAGCAATCTCTTTTAAATATCATTATGGGCGCAATGTTTATCGCAAGCGTATTTTTCTTAGTGGACTTATCTCAAGACATTCTTGAAACGTATCAATTAAGCCAACAACTTGATTTGGTGAAAGAACGTTATCAGGCCATCTTAAATGAGAATGAATCGTTAAGAGATCAAAAAGGAAAACTGAATGATCCTGAATACGTGAAGAACTATGCCCGAGCAGGTTACATGTTGAGTAAAGAGGGTGAACAAATCTTCTTTCTTCCTCAACCTTCCACCACCGACTAAACAAGGCACCCCTTGTTTTTTAATGAAAAGGAGCAACTATGAGTCAACGACC
>DAIDML010000099.1 GCA_027449005.1 Erysipelotrichaceae bacterium
TTTGAGTGGGTATATTGAATGATCTTTTCTTAAACCAAACACTTCATAAGGTTTCTCATCATTCATCACAATCTTTTGTTTCACTAATTCTCGATACTCAGAAGCTATCAACAACAACCCATCCATGCCAATCAATTCATCACGATGATATCCAGTCATGTCACATAACTTGTCATTGCAATCCAAAATCTTTCCTTGATCATGTATGACAATCCCACTGAATGAAGCATTATGAAGAATCTTAAAGCGTTGTTCACTTTCTTTAAGGAGTGTGTTCTTGCGTTTCATGAACAGTAAACCAAGCATACCCATGAGGGTAGTGAATGAAAAAAAGATAACGAAAAGAATGATGAGTAACGTAAAGTTATTTTGTGTTTGAGTAAGTTGGGTTTGATCAATGATGACTGAAGATAAATACGTTTCACCATTCAAGAGTATAGGATAGGAATACACATGCACATCTCTAATGGTGTTATTCGCTAAACGATGCTTAAAGATGAAGAAGTTACGTTCTTCATTCAAGGCTTTCTCACGCTCTAAAGCAATTTCCTCTAAAGAAAGGGTATTAATGTCTGCGATGTTCATGGAAGTTAACTCAGCAATCGAGTAACCATAAAATGAAGCAGCCGCTTGATTCGCATCCACAATTGATCCATTCTCAGGATGAATCACCAACATTACCATGTTATGTTGGTCTAAGAATGTTTTCACATCATCACTGGTGTGAGCATGGGGATTGATTCTAAAGAAAATGAAACACAGCACCACCACAATTATTTTTGTCCATTGTTTCATAGTGAAATCCGATCTTGTTTCTGTTGATTTAAAGAGCATACAAGTAAAACCATAAAAGGTTAAATATAGGATAATAAGACCATTATATCATAGGGATAAGAACAGTGAGAGGTGAAGTTTGTCACTGAAACAAACCATGAATCATTCCATAGCCATGAAGTCCTATGATATGATAATCACGATAGATAGACTATCACTAGGGGACATTATGACACCATACGACATTTATCAACGACAATTTACCAGCGCACGCATTAATTTGTTATTAATGAGTGTACTCACCATCGCTAACATTGCTGCTTATTGGTTTGAACTTGGATTTATGCTTCCATTCTCAGCGTTCCTTCCTTTCACCATTTTTGACTTTGGTTATTTCTTTTCCATTGAATGGGCTGATCCAAGTGTGTTTGTTTATGGCATTGTTTTTGCTTCATTGATTCTAGTCTTTTACTTCTTAGGCTATTTCTTATCCAAAACGAAACCAGTTTGGTTAACCTTTGTCTTAGCCATGTACATTGTGGATACCCTCATCATGGTGTATTTGTTTACTTCTGTTTTCTATTTTAATGGTACTATGATCTTAGACATCCTCTTTCATATTTGGGTCTTGTATTACTTCGTTATGGGTGTACGCGCAGTCAAAAAGCTCAAACAACTTCCTGAAGAAGAGAATGTGTTAGAATAGTTCAAGGAGAAAAGTATGGCTCAAGTGTATTGTTCAAACTGTGGGATTAACATCTCAGCCCTTCATGAATCTGCACGGTTTTGCCCAAGTTGTGG
>DAIDML010000100.1 GCA_027449005.1 Erysipelotrichaceae bacterium
AACTAGTGGAAAGAAAGATTCCCACAGTTAACGCTGATGAAGTCCTTGTTCAGGTGAAAGCGTGTGCACTCAACAATACTGAAATTTGGATGAGAGAAGGAGCTTATGGGGAAGGAAGTGAGTCAGGCTGGAAAGCACAAGGGATGAGCTTTCCACGTATTCCAGGATCAGATGTTGCTGGAACCGTGGTTGAAGTTGGAGATGGTGTGGATGCATCCATGCTTGGGACGGATGCGGTGCTGTTCCCATTCATTTCCAGTGGAACTCATGGTAAAGAAAATCAAGTCGACGATGTCGCATTTTTAGGATCTGAACATGATGGAGGATATGCACAGTATGTGGTATGGCCTGCGAAACTGTGTTTTAAAATGCCACTTGCTGATCCCATTCAAAGTTGTGTCTTTTCCGTCAGTGGTTTAACCGCTTGGCACATGTGCACACTTTCAAACATTCAACCTCATGATGTGGTGATGGTAACAGGAGCCAATGGAGGAGTGGGAGTGTTCAATGTCCAGATTGCAGCCCATGTCTTTAAGGCGAAAGTCATTGCGATTGTAGGGGATTTAAAGCGTGCAGATGAGCTAAAAGCACTTGGTGCAAGTGAGGTTTTTTCTTACAAATCATCCAACTTAATGCAATCAATTCAAAACAGCGTTGGATCAGTGGATATCGTGTTGGATGTGGTTGGAGACGCTCTATTTTCTGTATCACTGGAAGTGTTAAAGATTGGAGGGAAACTGTGTATTTCAGGATCAGCAGGGGGACAAAAGACTCACTTGGATCTTAGAAAAGTCTATTTAAAACATCTCAGTATTCTAGGGGCTGTATTAGGAACTCCACAAGAATATGAGGACATGCTAAAGGCAATATCAGAACAAAAGATTCTACCGATCATTGATCGAACCTTTCCTTTAGAAGAAGCCAAAGAGGCTCAAACCTACTTCAAACAAAGTGGTAAGCTTGGCAAGATTGTCTTAACCATGGAACATTCATCTTAAAACCATTCATCAATGCATTATAAAAGGACACATGACGTGTCCTTTATTGTTATAGAAGGATGAATGTTATCCCATCCATTTGATTTTACGCTCAGTACCAGCCATGATACGACCAATGTTTTCATGATGGCGAGCAATCACAATGGCTGCCACGATCGCAAAGGAACCTGAAATCATGAAGTTGGACTGAAGTGTAAATAACAAGATGGTGGCAACCGTTACTGCTGAGATGGAAGCTAATGAGACCATCTTAAACAGTTTGAGTAAGCCAAAGAAGACAATGATGGGAATGACACCAATGATCCAACCATTGGTTTCACTGAGAAAGGAAAGTGCCAACAAGTATCCAGCTGCAGTTGATACGGCTTTACCACCTTTAAACTTCGCAAACAATGGATAACAATGACCTAAGGATGTGGCCACACCTGCAATGATCGCAACAGGCACTAAGGATAAACTTAAAGTAAAGGCTAAAGACGTGTCTGAAGTTGACCACCCAAACATTGAAATAAGCGGATTTTGAAAAACACTCCAAGCATATGCTGAACCAATGCACATATTGATGATCATAGAAGCGATTAAAATAGTCCAACGATTACTCTTCACACCATTCTTTGGGAAATCAGAGATGTGGCCAGTCAGTTGGATGTGAATACAATGATTTTGTATCATGGCATAGCCATAATCCTGTGTTTTGTGTTAGGGCTTCTTTTGGAACATCAATCTCTGATTCAACGTTTGTCACATAAAGAAAAACTTAAAACCTCATTCTCTTTCTACCTTGGTTTAATACTACTTGCTTTAGCTTTAGTTCCACCCGTGTTTTATTTAGTGTACTTAGGATCGATTCATTCACCTTTTCCAAAAGGAGGAGTGGGCATTAACATGTTCACTGGTTTGTTTAATCAATTCTCCAATGTGCAAGCCATACTCAGCGTGATGGCAGGATCACTCATCGTTAAAGGTCTAAATACAAAGTAATAACTTTGTTGACTTCATAATGAGATAAGTGAAAGTGCTTATCTTTATCCTAAATGCCTGTTGCGATGAGTGGTGCTGGTCGCATTCAAGATGGCTTAGTTCCTATAATGGTAACCATGATACGTGGTAAGATGCTTTCTGCGTTAAAGAAAAACAGAAGTCTTTAAACCGAAGTTGCTGCTTAAAGATTTCAATCTCACCAAGTGAATAAGTCAGAACTGAAGTTGATGTGTCATCTTCATTTTTTTTAATGTACTTAAGCCATTATAAAGAGTAAATAGGTTTCAATAAAACGGTAATGGTCAATGAATGACACCCACTCTAGCATCCTCGCCATTTTGGATTAAGGCAAGACTGTGGTATAAATAAAGGTATAAGAGTCTATTACTATCATCAAAGATGAGATGAATGAGGGTGTTTTAACCTTTTTTGAAAGTGAGGATGAATCATGAAAGCAGTTCAAGTCAAGGGGTATGGTGATGTCAATCAATTGGAACTAGTGGAAAGAAAGATTCCCACAGTTAACGCTGATGAAGTCCTTGTTC
>DAIDML010000101.1 GCA_027449005.1 Erysipelotrichaceae bacterium
GTTGGCTTTGATTATATGGATTTCTTGAAAGAACCATTTGGTCCTCATTCTAATTAGCTTAATATTAGTTTTTATAGTCTTAGCCATTATTTCCTATCGAAATAAAAGAAAGAAACCATCGCTTAATGATTTCTTGGTTTATCCTTTGCTAGTGCTGTTTGGTTTTATGTACAATGCCCAATTCTATCCAAACTCAATCATAAAGACTATTGTATTGGCATTAACGATTGGACTTAACTTAAAAAACGCAGAACAGATTGACATGAAGATTAATGACACAATGAAGTCATTGATTGCTAAATAAGCCATCAAAAACAAGGGAAAGTGTTAACACCTTCCCTTGTTTTTATTCATTATTGATGATAAACAATTTTACCATTCACCATGGTCCAGCTAACACGATGACTTAATAACTCATCATTGCTTAGTGTATGTAATGACACCGATGAAGCAAAACAGTCTGCTTTAAACCCTATTTCTAATGTGCCTAAGTGGTGTTCTTGATGGAGAAGATAAGCCCCCATCGTTGTATAGTGTTTTAATGCACTGTCTAAATCAATGCATTCTGAAGGAGAATGACCTTGTGGATACACACCATAGGCATCAAGACGTGTGAGTGCACTGTGCATTCCAATAAACACATTAGGATCTTCAATAGGAGCATCACTGGAAAAGGCAATCTTCATGCCTTCATCCATCATGGTTTTCCAAGCATAAGAATGATCAATGATGGTTTGAGGTAAGCGCTCTTTAAGCAGTGGTGCATCACTTCTTAAGAAGATGGGTTGAACCATACCCATGATGTTGTTTTGAGCTAAAGTCTTAATTTGATGTGGTCGTGTGATCTGAACATGAATAATGGTATGTCGCAGTGGATTGCCATCTTGAGTATAGGGTGTGTAAGCTTTTGCTACATTATCAATGGCTTGATCACCGATCGCATGAACCACCACTTGCATTCCTCTTTCATTGGCTTTCTTCACCATGGCTTCCAAGTGAGACTGTTCAATGGTAGCTTCCCCATACGTTGTAGTGTGGAGATAAGGCGTACTCATTAAAGCGGTTTTCCCACCTAAACTACCATCAGCAAACAACTTTAAAGGACCTTGAACTTGAAATTCATCTTCTTGAATTGGATTATGATCTAAGATTTCAAAATCTGAGA
Source organism: Erysipelotrichaceae bacterium (assembly GCA_027449005.1). GTDB lineage: Bacteria > Bacillota_I > Bacilli_A > Erysipelotrichales > Erysipelotrichaceae > UBA6182. The sequence continues at coordinate 1,166 of DAIDML010000101.1, forward strand.
GTTCATCCATCTTTATCTGATGAGAGACTCGAAGACACTGTTCTTTTGAGAAATCATCATACGCTGCTTTGACTTGAGTGTATTCTGGATTGTGCATCCATAAGTCATTTGTCCCTACTGTTGTAATGCCATACGATAAACACTGTTTAGCTCCGCTTTGAAGAAAAGCAAGATAATCGTCTTGAGTCAATTGAGGAAGTAAGGCATTAACATAGCCAATGCCTTGTTCTTTAATGACCCCCGTCAGTTGACCTGTTTCATCATGATCAAAGTAGGTGGTATCTAGTTCTTTAAAATGATCTTGAATCCTTTTTAACATGACACTGTTGACCACTACCACATGATTGCATACTCGTGTTAAAACAGTGGGTAGAGTTGGACTCATGGTATCAAGATGAAACCGTGTTAAAGAGGGTTCATGAGTAAAGGATCCATCATTGTATCCTCGAGCATGGAGCAGTGTCAGTGAGGAATTGTTTGAAAGGTAGGTTTGGATTTTGGTATGAATGGCTGCATGACTTGAACATTCAAACAAGGTGAGTGAAGCCAAAAGCTGTCCATACCAAGCTAAATGCATGTGAGCATCTATAAAACCTGGATAAATCCATTGATGCTTACCATCAATGATGTCTCCTGAAAAGTCTAGAGGTAGGGTCTTTTCAAAGGATTGAATAACTCCATCCTTGATCATCATGATGGTGTCAGATCGATGTTGTAAATGTATATTAATAAGTGCAGTGTTCATCACATTATTTCCTTTAATTTTCTGGGTCATTGTGTATGCCATTATTATATAATAATTAGTATGAAAATATTTGATATGCACGCAGATATCGGCATGGATGTGGCTGATAAGCGTAAACAAGGTGAACACAACATCCTACAACGTTTCCATCTTCCTAAGTTTGAAGAAGGCGAAGTGAAATTCATCAATATGGCTTGCTTCTTTGATGGTCATGAATCACTTCATGAT
>DAIDML010000102.1 GCA_027449005.1 Erysipelotrichaceae bacterium
ACATCAATCAATTGATTTTGATTAATATTAACGGTGACCGCTACAAAAATTGTGTTACCTTGTTGCCATAGATAATAGGCATCGGTATGATCGTTGGTTGAGGTTCCTAGTAATTCATAAACCCCTGAGTCAGCTTGGTAAGGCCCCGCTGCATTGGCTATGCTAAAATTAAACAACTCCGGCACGAACGATGCCGTAATGATGAGCATAAACGACACAATCGAGGATAGTAGTTTGTGATAAAAACGTTTCATATGCTTTCCTCCTTTATGGAAAAAGGGCCAACCACATAATTGAATTATGCAGTTGACCCTTCATAGTGTTTCCACGTTAGACGTCGGACTTTGCGCCCTAACCTTTCGATTAGTTTGCCCAGATACGTATGTGATTGTGATGATATTTGTCCATAGTATCAAAGTATCATCGTATTCTTGACTCTATTATCACTTCTTTTGGTTAGAAAGTGGTTATATTTGCTCTTAAATTTTGAAATTAATCATCAAGATCATCAACGTTTTCTACAACATTCATATAGCTGTATAAGCGTACTTGATCTTTACTGATGCTCTTGTAGAAGATTCTTTGAATTCGCTCTACTATCGTATACCCATTGTCTTTTGTCTTACATGGCAGCAACAACACAAACTGCAGTGTATTGATTCTTGAATAGACATCAGATCGTCTTAAAGCTTGGTTAATGGCACGCTTGAGTTTTTCCATTGCCTTACTCATATCCAAATCTTGGTTTTGACTTCGTACTTCTAAGATGACCAGGCAAGCCAGTTCTTTACTTCTTACTTGTGCTCTTATTTGATTTTGATACATTCTCTTGAACACTTCGTATTCACAGAAGAAGGCACCATCATTTGGGGAGTTCTCATTGAGATTCATAATCAAATCTGACATCTTCACAAAGTTGACTTCATCCTTAGATAAAAGAAGTTTGAAAAGTTCTTTGGTTCTTGAAGAGACATCCATCTTAAGTTCTTGAAGAAATAAGTTTCTTGTTTTCTCATAAGCTTCAATGGCTTGACGAATTTGGCGATCATAGATGAGTCCTAGAATATGGTAGTAATGGAAATCTTCATTCAGTTGATCAAAAGCAATGCCACGTTGAGCGTATTGAATCATTTCTTGATACTTACGCTGACTCTCCACAAGTTTTAATAACTTCATCATGCTTTGATTGTAGATGTTAGTGTAGTATTCACGAATCGGTGATGTCCAAAGTAAGGAATGACTTGAAGAAAGAAATGGTTTATTAATCTTACCCATAAGAGATAAGAGAACTTTCTTTTTATCTTTCTCATTATCACTAGGATATTGAACTGATTTCCATAAAACATCCACTTCCTCAAAGTCAATATCGTATTCAAACTCAGGATTGAGATCATACCCATGTTTGGTGGTGATCACAAGGGGTGTTTCTTCAAATATTGGAATATCCTTTAATGCTTGCCTCAATCGATGGACAGTAAACTTCAAAGCACTTTCAGGATTATGACTGCCTGACCATAAAAGGTCAATGATTTGATTTTT
>DAIDML010000103.1 GCA_027449005.1 Erysipelotrichaceae bacterium
AATGGTTGGACACAAGAAAAAGTGGGTTCATTGATGGTTTTAATCTTTGATTCAGTGGCACTGACGGTAAGATCATGCTTGATGATGGACTCTAATACCATCACTTGATCTTCCTTCTTAAGTTGAAGTAAGGCACGAGCATGTCGTTCTGTAATCTTCTTATCTAACACTGCTTTTTGAACTTCATGAGGAAGTTGAAGTAATCGAATCTTATTCGCAATGGCTGATTGGGATTTACCCATTAATGAAGCCACTTTTTCTTGTGTCCAACCATTAGCTTTCATGATGGTTTGATATGCTTTAGCTTCTTCAATGGCGGTTAAGTCTTCTCGTTGAATGTTTTCAATGATGGCCATTTGCGCACTTTGTGCATCATTGGCTTGAGACACTAAGACATTCACTGTGGTATGTCCTAGCATCTGTAAGGCACGAAAACGACGCTCTCCAGCAATGATTTCATAGCAATCATCGATTTGGCGAACCACGATGGGTTGAATCAATCCATTCTCACGAAGGGATTGGGCTAATTCTAGTATCGCTTCTTGGTTAAATTCAACACGAGGTTGATGTCTATTGGGTTGAATTAAGTCAATACCAATCTCTACGGTTTCTCTCATAGCAATCTCCTACAAAGGCTGTTTTTTTATTTTAGCATAACCACGAGGGTACTGCGGAGAAGATTGTGACATTTTCTCAATGACTAAAATGGTTCTCACACTTTTTTCATCATCAATGAGTTGTACTGTGTCATTTTTAACCACTTTCGCATGCATGATATCCAATGCTTTGGTGGCATTAAAGAGTTCTTCTTGGGCTAATTGGCCTTTCAAGGCCACCAATTGTCCTCCCACTTTAAGTAAAGGTACAATCAATTCAAGTAAAATATTCAATCCTGCTACCGCACGCGCAGTTCCAACATCAAAACGCTCTTTGTATTCACGAAGTTCTTCAACACGCTCATTAATGAAATGAACATTGCGTAGTTCACACGTTTGCGCTACTTTCTTTTGAAAGTTGATTTTTTTAGTGGTGGTTTCAATGGATGTGACATGAATATCTTCTCTTAAAATTGCCCACACCAATCCAGGAAATCCTGCTCCAGAACCAACATCGCACACCTTCACATTTAAAGGCACATATTTTAATCCTAAAGCACAATCCACAAAGTGTTTAATGACGATGCCTTCAAAATCATCAATGGCTGTGAGGTTGTGAATCTTGTTTTCTTCCATTAATAAAGAGGCATAGACATCGAGTTGTTCAATTTGCTTAGCAGTTAGGTTCATTCCAATACGATCAAAGGAATGTCGAATAAAGGTTGTTCTCATGCACACATTATACCAAAGTTCATCCTATGAAAAGCGATAAGAAAAGACATTTAAATTGAAATGTCTTAGTTAAGGCGTTCTAGAATCTGTTCTTCATACAGATTTAAGGTGTTCAAACGTGATGAAATGACATTGAATCCTTCTAACAACACACTGACTTCTTCATCATAATTTGCTTTGATTTCATTATAGGTATCTCTTTGTAAGGTATAGTTACTTAATGCTGGATTTTCTAAGGTTTCATTCATGAAACTTAATCCTGATTCTAAGACAACACTATAATTAAGTGGTGAGTAACATGCTTCTAAAGCATCCTGTAGATCTAAAGCATTATTATAATGCGTACGGGCAT
>DAIDML010000104.1 GCA_027449005.1 Erysipelotrichaceae bacterium
AGTAAATCATGATTGCTCCTTTATGGGTTTAATTGTAACTGCCATTCTATAATGGCTTCGATGATACGTTGTCTTTGCATCTTCTCAGTCATCGTTGCTTCTAAGTCATCACGCTGAGGACCATATGATCCAAACTGAGCATGATTACCTCCTTGTATGATGACTTCTTTGATGTTTAATCCTTTAATAGCTTCATCATACGCTTCTTGATTCAATAGACCATCTTGTGATCCTAATAGACTTAAGTAGGCAGGATTTCCAATGATTTGATGAGAATCCAATGGGTAAGAACCTAAAAGAATTAGACCATCCACTTCTGTTGTTCTCATCGCAATGGAGGCTTCGACACCCCCTAAAGAATGACCCATAAGCACTATACGTTGACTTGATGATGTATCCACATTACTTAATGCATTAGGCATGGTGATGGCTAAGTTTAGAAACACTTCCACAACACTGACACGAAATCCTTTGAGTGATAATTCATATGCTAAAGGTGCATAGGCAAGAGGAGAAACAAGCCCTCCAGGATAGAAAATGATGTGATTTGAAGATGATGTATTGTATTCATATCCAAAGGATGTGGGTGTTGCGTTTTTGTATGATTCTAGAGCTTCTTGGGTGGGTTGATAGGATAATTGATAGGCACTTGTAATGAGCAATAAACTCATTAATAAGAACCCACTTAAACCATATCTAATGACTTTTTTCATGTTTAGTTCTCTTTTGAATGGTGAGGATTGAGGATACTGCATACGTCCAATGTATGATAGCGCCCATTTTTGTACATATGTTCAATCTGTCTTCCCTCATAAGTCATGCCTGCTTTTTCCATGACAATTCGTGATGCTGGATTGAAGAGGAAATGTCGTGCAAACACACGATGAAAGTTTCTCTCTTCAAATGCCCATTTGATGATGGCGTTAGCTGCTTCACTTGCATATCCTTGATTCCAAAAGGGTTCTCCCATCCAATACCCCAATTCTCCATGATTGTGAGTAGGATGATAACCTAAACCAATCGCACCCATGAGTTGATTGGTTTGAGTATGAACAATAGCCCATTCATATCGTTCGTTGTTATGCCACCAAGCATCATGTCGATCAATCCACTCTACAGCCATGGCTTCTGTGTAAGGATAAGGGAGTGACAACGTCATTTCATGAAGAATCATGTTATTGCAAAGTTTGGATACCATGAAAGCATCGTCCAAGTTAAACCTTCGTAAAGTAAGCCTTTCAGTCTGAAGTATCATGAGTTGTTTACCTCAAAGTATCCACGATAAGCCCGAACACCATAATAGGAATCTGCACCATTATGATAAATGAAAGTGCGTCCAAAACGCGTATCTCCCGTGAGTGCACCTCCTTTAAGTCGTATGGATTCAGGAGTAGCTAGCCACGAGGATGTCTTCAAATCCAAGTGTTCAATTTGATTGATTCTTAAATACAAATCTTCATCCACAAGTTTTAACCCATGACTCAACGCATCTTCCCAAGCAGAAGTTTGAGGAGGAAATTTCTTACGTTCTTCTCTTGCCTTTTGATCGTAGCAACAATTGCGGCGTCCTGATGGGGATTCTTTGCTCATATCAATGACCAAGATACGTTCTTGATCCATAAATACATCAGGTTCACCACCACTCTCTTCCATGTAACTCATGATTTCCCATAGCGATGGTGTCATTAATGACTCAAACTTTTCCCATGATAAGTTGGGATGACGTTGAGGATGATGTTCAAAACGAGCTTTAAACAGTTCACGATGATTCATAACATTCTCCTTTAATTTAGTCTAACATACTTTGATTTTGTATGGGTTGAAAACACTTTATTTCATCCAAACAGGAACACAATCATCGTCTTGATACCATGATGCAATGTCTTCTGCGATGGTTTGCATCACTTGTACATCTTCCATGGAATAATTGAGTGCCCAAGGAATTGAACTGATAGTGTTTAATGCACAATAAAACTTTAATCGTTGATAGAATGCTTTGGGTGGTTGACCATCAAAATACCCTTCTACTTGACCTCTAGCAAAAGATGGGCTAACACGTGCAGAAAAATGAATTCGATCAAAATCTTGCCATGGATCTCCATCGCTGGAGCGATTAAAATCAATCACAAACAATTGCTTATCTTTGATTACCATGTTCCCCACATGATAGTCACCATGTTGAAAGGAAGAAGGAAGAGAATGAAGCATGTCTAATCCTTCATTTAACCATTGGATAAAATGCTTTTCGTACTTAAGTTTTATCCCACAATTCAAGTAAGACGTTACTTTCTTTTCAGCCTTTATCCTCAACTTATGTGCAACATCCTCATCAGCTTGTGCAGAAATACCATGAATGGCTTT
>DAIDML010000105.1 GCA_027449005.1 Erysipelotrichaceae bacterium
GCCGTCACCTTTACGGCATTAGGCGTCATCGCTTCACTTGCGGGTAAGTTGATTGGCACCTCGACATCGTGGTGGTATATTATCCTCGGTATCCTTATGGTGCTTATGGCTCTGCAGACCTGGGGCATATTTGAGATTATCCCATCAAGCTATCTCATTTCAAAGAACACAAAAAAGGGTTTTGTCGGCGCGTTCATCGCGGGTATCCTCGGAGGTATATTTTCTTCCCCCTGCTCAACCTCGGTGCCGAGAACCTTGACGCTTGCGCCTTCTGTTTTTGCGCTTTCCGCTTTCGCCATTGTCTCAGCATCACAGTTTCCGCCACAGCAACAACCTTTGCTTTCTTCTTTCTATATGATTTTCTTTCCATGGTTGTGTTTAATACCACGATTGGAAAGACAGCCATGATGATTAAAGTGGTTACCGAAGAGGGTTATCCCCTAACCATAGGCCAAAAGTTGTTACGCTCATTACTACGAGCCATTCAATTCACCATTGTGGGTCAAGCTTTTTGGTTCATAAACTTAGGCATCATTGTGTTAAGAGGAGAACAAACCAGCATTCATGACTTGATTGTAGGGACACGTGTATGGCGCAAATAGGGTGGATTGATACACACACTCATTTGGCTTACCATGATCAAGCACTGTTAGAGGATCAACTTCACTATGCATATGAACATGGGGTAAGAGAGATAGTGGCCATCTCTTTGGATGAGTCTGAATACCATAAGCACATGAGTATGGCTAAAGAACAAAGCCAACTTCGTATTCATGTGACTTGTGGTGCACATCCTGCTGATGTGTATAAGTGGAGTGAAGAGAAATACACTTCATTCATGAAGCAACTTGCGACGTTAGATGTGGTGGCCATTGGTGAAATAGGGTTGGATTATTATTGGGATAAAGAACATCATGAACTTCAAAAAAAGCGGTTCATTGATCAAATCCATCTGGCCAATGAGCGACAATTACCCATTCTTGTGCATTGTCGTGATGCTTTTGAAGATTGTTTAACACTACTTAAACAACACCCTCCACTTAGTGGTGGAATCATGCATTGTTACAGCGGAAGCAAGGAAATGGCAATGGAGTTTTTAAAGGTTGGCATGGACATTTCTTTGGCTGGACCCCTTACATTTAGGAATGCTAAAACCCCTAAAGAAGTGGCTTCGATGGTTCCGTTGGATCGTTTGCACATTGAAACGGATGCTCCTTATTTGACCCCTCATCCTTTTAGAGGACAACGTAATCATACAGGGCTTGTACACTATGTAGGTGAAGAGTTAAGTAGGATAAAATATATGAATGAAAGCGATGTCAAGAATCAACTAGCACTAAACTTTGAAAGAATTTTTGTCAAAAAATAGACAAATATTTAAGAGTGTGCTAAAATGCGAAAGTCAATTGGAAAGGAGAGCAGAATGAATAAACCCATTCTTAGTGTAGCACTACTCATATTTAGTGTGACCTTAAGCTCATGTGTCCCACGCATTAATGCGGACGACACAACAACAAATCCAATGATTTTCCAAACGCTTTCAGCATTACCCCAAGTTACAAAAGATCCATATAGTTTAGAAATCGAAACTGTAGAAACCGTGGTTTCTCAGCCTCGAATCATCTATCAACGTAGCTCCATCTGGCAAAAAGGTGGACTCAGTTGGATAGCGGCTAAAGCTGTTGATGGAACACCTCGTATTCGTGTTGATCAATACACGGTTGCGAGTGATATCAACGGGAATGTCTTATCTAAGACACTTAACATCGGAGAGACAACCTTCATTGAAGCAGAACCTACCATTTATAAGTATGGTGCAGCTCCAACCGTTGGTTCAGTGTTCTTTCCATCACGTATTTATCGTTACGGCGCTAACTGTGCAGGATGTACTTCAAAATCAGGAACATCCCCAACGTCTTCTGGAGTCTTAGTTAGTGTCGAACCAGCTGTCCAACAAATGGATGGCACCATGAGACCTGGTATCACTTATGAAGGATACTATGTCGTCGCGTCTTCTCCACGATTACCAATTTGTTCCATCGTGGAAGTTTCCCAACACCGCTTTCAAGGTTCTGGTTTAGTACCAGGTCGACCGTTTAAAGCGATTGTATTAGATCGTGGGGTTCGCGATAATACATTAGACTTATTTATTGGTGATGAAACGCGATACAATTCGATTGTCAGTATGACTGGCCGTCAATCACCTAAAGTGGAAATCATTGGGATGGGAACATTAGCACGTAACAGTAATGGTGATCGCATCTGTAGAGTACCTTAGACCTTTAAAAAGGTCTTTTTTCTATTTAAAAGTGACTTTGAGACTATGATATAATGTGTTCATGAAACGATTGAAGAGTGATGATGTCATTGTGGTGGAAGGAATCCATGATGTTGATAAGGTAAAACAAGTGGTTGATGCCCTCATCTTAGTGAGTCATGGGACTCACATGTCCAATGATTTTCTTAATCAATTGGAGGCATTATCTCAAACAAGATCAATCGTGGTGTTTACGGATAATGATACTCCAGGAAAACAGATTCGAAGAAAAATCAGTGAGCGAATCCCCAATGTAAAGCATGCGAAAATAAGAAATAAGCAAACCAAAGTCGGGGTTGAACATGCCTCCCTTGAAGAAATCAAAGACGCCTTACTTAACACCATTACCTTTACAGACAACCAATCCCATTTATCGATGAATGATATGTACACTTTAGGATTGAATGGACAGCCATATAGTGCTACACTACGTGAGGCAGTATGCTATCATTACCGATTACCTAAGATGAATGCGAAAGCACTCCTAAATGCTTTGAATCATCTACCCTATTCTTATGAGGAGATAAAACAGCTGTGTCAAAACCTATCATCGCATCCATAGCCTATGTCAATGACATCCTAAAAGAGTTTGATACCCACGCAAAGAAACGCTTTGGGCAGAATTTTATCGTGGATGTAAACATCATTCATAAGATTGTTAATTCTGCAGGGGTTGATTCTGACACCATGGTGTTGGAGATTGGTCCTGGTATGGGCAGTTTAACTCAAGTGTTACTTCAAAAAGCGAAGAAAGTGGTAGCAATTGAGATTGATCCACTCATGGTGGAGTTATGTGAGCGGCATTTTAAAGATGAACCTCACTTCACGCTCATTCATGATGATGTCTTGAATGTAAACTTTGAAGAACTCTTTAAGGAATACCACTGTCTCAACGACAAATGCATGGTGGTAGCCAACCTTCCTTACTACATCACAACACCCATTTTATTCAAACTGATTGAATCCAATGTGTGTTTTAATGCGATGCATCTCATGGTTCAAAAAGAAGTGGCAGAACGATTTAGTGCGAAAGTTAACACTAAGGAATACAATGCCTTAAGCATCATCATTCAAACCCTCTTTGAGGTGAAGGTAGCATTAGAGGTATCACGTCATGTGTTTATCCCTAAACCAGCCGTGGATTCCAGTGTGGTCTCACTTAAGCGGAAGTCAATCAGTTATCAAGCTTATAAGCCATATTTTTACTTTTTGAAGAGTGCGTTTGTTCAAAGAAGAAAGACACTTTATAATAACCTCAAACAGGTCTATGATGGTGAAACCATCAAGAAAGCCTTGAATCAAGCACAACTCAATGAATCCATCCGTGCAGAAGCATGCACTCATGAACAGTTGTATGCTTTATTCACTCAACTTAATCAAAAACAGGGGAACAACCATGAATAGAAAAGCCATTATCCTTGCGGCAGGGCAAGGCAAACGTATGAAGTCAGAACATTCCAAAGTCATGCAAACGATTTTGAATGAACCGATGCTTGAACATGTGATCAGAGAATGTGAAAAGGTCAACACTTCCATGATTGAAGTGATTGTAGGGCATCAAAAGGAAGAAATCATGGATTATTTCAAAGATCGTATTCATACGGCAGTACAAGAGCCACAACTTGGGACAGGACATGCTTTAATGTGTTCCAATCAACTCAAAGATGAAGATGGGCTAGTGCTTATCACTTATGGAGATGTGCCTTGTGTAAGAAGCGAGACCTTTGAGAAAGTCTTTACCTTAGCTGAATCGGTGGATGCCCTGATTGTGAGCGCAAAGCTAGATGATGCGGGATCGTATGGTCGTATCGTAAGAAATGATCACAATCACGTGATTGGGATTGTGGAAGCGAAGGATGCAAGTGAAAGCCAACGACTGATTCAAGAAATTAACACTGGAATCATTTGTTTCAATCAAAAGAAATTGTTTAAACATTTGAAAGAACTTCAAAACAACAATGCTCAAAAAGAATACTACTTAACTGACATGATTGAAATCTTTGTCTCACACGGTTATCATGTGGATGCCTTGATCATTGAAGACATGAATGAAGTCATGGGCGTGAATGATCGTGTACAACTCGCACAAGCCACCAGAGTCATTCAAAAACGCATCAATGAACATTGGATGAATGAAGGGGTTACCCTCATTGATCCTGAGAACACATGGATTGATGCAAAGTCTAAGCTAGCTTCAGATTGTGTCATTGAACCATCAGTGACATTAATCAATGCAACCTTGCATGATCATGTTAAGGTGTTGGGCAATGCATTCATTAAGAATTCAACCATTCATGCTCATACTGTGATTGATCGCTCTCATGTCATTGATTCGACTGTTGGGGCACATACTCAGGTAGGACCACATGCGCACTTAAGAAATCATTGTGAGATTGGGGAACATTGTCGCATTGGAAATTATGTGGAGATGAAGAACACTCGCTTTGGAGATCATTCAAAATCAGCGCATTTAACGTATCTTGGTGATGCAGTGGTCGGAAAACATGTTAATATAGGATGTGGCGTTGTCACCGTCAATTATGATGGTAAACACAAGCACATTACTACCATTAAAGATGGAGCTTTCATTGGTTCAAACGCCAATTTAGTTGCACCCATTACCATTGGTGAAAATGCCTTAGTTGCAGCTGGATCCACCCTCACTAAAGATGTGGAAGATCAAGCCATGGGCATTGCCCGTGCACATCAAGTGAATAAACCTGATAAAGGTCAATCATACAAAAACAAATAAGGAGAGCCTTATGATGAAAGATACCATAGTATTCGCATTAACTTCCTCAGTGGATTTAGCCGAAGAGATTTGTGCGTATTTAGGATTAAAACGGGGGCAAATCGCAGTTAAACATTTTGCTGATGGTGAAATCATTGTGGAACCAGAAGAATCTGTACGAGGAAAACGTGTCTTCATTGTCCAGTCAACCTGTTATCCAGTGTCTGAAACCTACATGGAGATTCTCATTGCGCTAGATGCGATGAAACGTGCCAGTGCAGGAGAAATCACTGTCGTTATGCCTTATTATGGTTATGCACGTCAAGATCGTAAAGCTCGTGCTCGTCAACCCATCACATCCAAGCTTATGGCAGACTTGCTCCAAGTAGCAGGGGCCAATCGTGTTGTGACCATTGATTTGCATGCTCCACAAATTCAAGGATTCTTCAATATTCCGATTGATGACTTATCAGCTGTCTCCATGTTAGGCCAATACTTTAGATCTAAACACTTTAAAGATGAAGTGGTGGTGGTATCACCTGACCATGGTGGGGCAACCCGTGCTCGTCGTATGGCGGATTCCATTCCAGGAAGCACCATTGCGATCATTGATAAACGTCGTACTAAACCCAACGTTGCGGAAGCGATGAACCTCATTGGGGAAGTTGATGGCAAGATTTGCATCATCGTGGATGACATTATTGATACCGGTGGTTCAATCCTTGGTGGTGTGAAAATGCTTTACGAAAGAGGTGCGAAAGAAGTTTATTGTGCAGTCTCTCATGGGGTATTATCCAAGGATGCGGTAGCCCGCATTCATGATTCACCTATTAAGGAACTCGTCATTACCAATTCAATTGAACTATCACCTGAGAAACGTAAAGAAGCTAAAATCAAACAAATCTCAGTAGGCTACATGCTAGCTAAGACCATTGAAGCCATTCATTCTCATAAACCAGTCTCTGAGTTGTACCATATCTTTAACGACTAAAATTAACAATGGAGAAATCCATTGTTTTTTGTTGACAAGAAGAAGAACTAAGTGTATTATTGTATTAGTTAATTAATACAGTAGTACAGAAAGGAGCCTTATGGACCAATTTATCAGTGAAAAACCGATTTATGTGCAAATCATGGAACTGATCAAAAAAGATATTGTGTCAGGAAAGTTAAAGCTCAATGATCCAATATCCAGTGTGCGTGAGTTGGCAATGACCTATCAAGTCAATCCAAACACCGTACAAAGAGCACTCAGTGAATGTGAAAAAGAAGGTTACTTACGCAGTGATCGCACCAGTGGTCGTTATGTGAGTGCCGATGAAGAAACTGTGAAACAGCTTAAAGAAAGCATGCTTCATGAATGGGTTTCATCTTTGGTTAGACAATGTCAAGATATTGGATTAGAAGAACATCAGGTGTGTGAGCTTATTCATCGCATTTATCAGAAAGAGGGGAACCCAGCATGATTGAAATTCAAGGATTAAGTAAGTATTATGGAAAGACACGTGCTTTAAGTAACGTGACACTTTCACTTCAACCAGGCCACATCATTGGTTTATGTGGACCCAATGGATCTGGAAAGACGACACTCATTAAAGTATTAAATGGACTACTCAATGATTATCAAGGGGATGTTCGTATTGATGGTCATGAAGTAGGAGCGCATTCAAAATCGCTTATTTCATATTTACCTGATCAAACCTACCTAGCAGGCTGGATGAATGGTGAACATGCGATTAAGTTATTCAAAGACATGTACCAAGACTTTGATGAAGCACGCATGAGAGAATTATTGGAGAAACTAAAACTGAATCCAAAACAACCCATGAAGACCATGTCTAAAGGGATGAAAGAGAAGTTTCAGTTAGCGCTTGTGATGTCTCGTAAAGCTATGATTTACATCCTTGATGAACCAATTGGAGGTGTTGACCCAGCTGCTCGTGAACTCATCTTAAATACCATTTTAGAGAACTATAATCCAAACTCCATTTTACTGATCTCCACTCACTTGATTTCAGACATTGAAACCATCTTTGATTCAGTGATCTTCTTAAAAGAAGGTGAAGTCATGCTTCATGATGAGGTTGATAATCTTCGTACTACCCATGGCAAATCCGTGGATGAATTATTCAGAGAGGTGTTCAAATGTTAATTAAACTCATTAAACATGATCTTATCGCAACTAAACATGAATTCTTAGGGATTTATTTAGGGTACATCTTACTCAGTGTGATTGCTCCATTTCTTATTTTGAATGGACCAGAATGGTTACAAGTCCTTTCCGTGTTTGCGGTTGGTGGTGTTCTTGTTGCGATTATCGTTATTACGTTTCTAGCCATCATTCGTTTGTTTCAGAAACGATTATATTCCAATGAAGGATACTTAACATGGACATTACCTGTATCCAATCGTTTAAACCTTATTTCTAAGATCATTGTTGCTTTGATTTGGAACATCGCAAGCTTTGTGATTGTATGGGTTGGTGTAGCGATCGCGGGGTCTATCATGTTGATGCAACTCAATGCTTTCTCACAATTCTTTGAGGGTGTTCAACTGTTGATTGTTGATTCTGGATTCTTATCCAAAGTGGTGCAACTCTTTGTTTTATTTACACCACAAACCATTGTTTCATCTTTATACTCTGTCATCTTCTTATTGTTTGTGATCACACTGGTGAACACCTCCTTCATTAAGAAAAACAGATTAGCAATTGGGATTGTCTTGTATTTTGGTTTATCTTTAGCCATTAATGCACTGACAACCTCACTGATTATGGTTCCACTACTTGAACCTATCACGGTTAATCCAGACATGTATTTTGGAACTAACTTCATGGCAAGAGCCGTAGCAATCTTACGTGATTTTGACTACACGATTAATTATGGTGCAGTCTATGCAACCATTGCGCTTGAGACAGCTTATATCGTCTTAATGAGTATTGGTATTCTCTACTTTGTTGAGAAGAAGATGGAAATTGAATAACCACGATTAGAAAATGAAAGAGATACCTTGCGGTGTCTCTTTTTACTCTTGAATGATAATCATGTCTTGAAGATGAATGCTGTAAATGAGGGTCTT